>JACQPM010000142.1 GCA_016207475.1 Methanobacteriota archaeon
CAGTTGGGGTCGCCCCCGAAGAAGGCGGTCTTGACGAGGCTCGACCTCCCTATGGTCCTGGCCACCCTCCTGGCGTCCCCCCTGCTCTTTGCCCCTTCCACCCTTATCACCAGGAGCTTCGTCGCCCCCTCCCCGTTCCTGGCGATCATCCTGGCCAGCTCCCTGGTGACGTATCCGAGCCCCTCCTCGAGACCGCCGGTCTTCTTGTTCCCCGCGGCCCCGTTGGCCAGGAGGACCACCATATCGTTGGTTGATGTGTCCCCATCCACCAGGGTCATGTTGAGGCTTTCCTCCACCGCCTCCTCCAGGAGGGCGTCTATATCAGCCTTGGGTACCACGGCATCGGTGGTGAGGAAGGCGAGCATGGTGGCGTGCCTGAGGTCTGGGCCTATCATCCCTGCCCCCTTGGCTATCCCACCCACCCCCACCTCCGTGCCGTCCTCCAGCTCTACCCTGACGGAGGCCACCTTCGGGAACCGGTCGGTGGTCATGATCGCCTCCGCAGCCCTGAGAGAGGCACCGCTATCGGTACCCAGGGCAGCTGGCAGGGACCGCACCCCTGCCTCGATGATCCCCATATCGAGCCTCCTCCCGATGACCCCAGTGGAGGCTACGAGGAGGTTCTCTGGCTTAAGCCCCAGCTCCCCCGCCGCTACGGCGGCCATCCCGCGGGCGTCCTCCAGCCCTTCCCTTCCGGTATAAGCATTCGCGTTCCCGGAGTTGGCGACGATGCCGTATATACGCCCTCTGGCCAGGTTCTCCATGCTCACCAGGAGGGGGGCAGCCCTGACCCTGTTGGCGGTGAACATGGCGCTGCAGGTGGTCTCTCTCCCCGATACTATGGCCGCCATCCCGTACTTCCCGCCCCCGATGCCTCTGATCCCGCCGGCCCTGAACCCCTTATTGCAGACCCCGAGGTCCGTCTTCTCCATAGCTCAAGAGAGGAGGGTCTTCCAGAGCCCTTCGACCCTCTCCTTCACCCCCTCGTCCATGGTTATCTCCTCGGGCCAGTCCCTGTAGAATCCCTCCTCCCTCCCCTTCCTCGTGGCGTCAATGCCCATCTTCGAGCCCAGGTTCGGCAGGGGCCCAGCTTGATCCAGCGAGTCGGCCGGGGCCCCCGGGACGATGGTTATGTCCCTCTGGGGGTCCACCAGGTTCGAGACGGCCCAGAGGACCTGGCCGGGGTCCTGGACATTGACGCCATGGTCCACCACGACGACGGCCTTGGTGAACATAAGTTGTCCCAATCCCCACAGGGCGCACATCACCTTCTTGGCCTGGCCCGGGTAGGACTTCCTTATCGAGACTATGCAGAGGTTGTGGAAACAGCCTTCTATCGGGAGGTTCATGTCCGCCACCTCCGGGAGCTGGAGCCTTATTACCGGGAGGAAAATCCGCTCCACCGCCTTCCCCAGGTAGCCGTCCTCCATGGGCGGCCTTCCAACGACGGTGGTGGGGTAGACGGGCTCCTCCCTGTGGGTGACGCAGGTGAGGTGGAAGACGGGGTAGGGCTCCGCCGGCGAGTAGAAGCCCGTGTGGTCCCCGAAGGGCCCCTCCGTCCTCAGCTCCGCCGGGTCCACGTACCCCTCCAGGACGATCTCCGCCTTGGCAGGGACCTCCAGGTTCACGGTCTTGCACCTCACCAGCTCCACGCCCTTCCCCCTCAGGAAGCCTGAGAAGAGCATCTCGTCGAAGCCTTTGGGCAGGGGCGCGATGGCCGAGAAGATGGTCGCCGGATCTCCACCCAGGGCCACGGCCACCTCCAGCCTCTCTTTCCTGGCCCCAGCGACCCTCAGGTGCTCCGCGCCGTGCTTGTGGATCTGCCAGTGCATCCCGGTGGTCCTGGAGTCGAATACCTGCATCCTGTACATCCCCACGTTCCTCTCCCCTGTCTCGGGGTCCCGGGTGAAGACCAGGGGGAGGGTTATGTACCGCCCGCCGTCCTTCGGCCAGCACTGGGGTATTGGGAATTCGCTCAGGTCCGGCTCTTCCATTATCACCTCTTGGCAGGGGCCGTGCCTCACTATCTTGGGCGGGAAGGCCGCTATCTCCCTCAGCTTCGGCAGGGTCCCAAGCTTCTCCATCAGGGTGGTGGGGATCTCTGGCTTCAGGAGTTCCACCAGCCGCTCCCCCGCCTCTTCGAGCCTCTCAGTCCCCAGGGCCAGCTGGACCCTCTCCATGGTGCCGAAGAGGTTCCCCACGATGGGGAACCGGGACCCCTTCACCCATTCGAAGAGGACCGCCGGCCCCCGGGCCTTGACGGCGCGGTCGAGGACCTCCGTCACCTCCAGGTGGGGGTCCACCTCCTTCTTTATCCTCTTCAGGAGCCCCCTGCCCTCCAGGTCCTCCATGAACTCCCGCAGGTCCTTGTAGGACATGGCCATCCTTTCTGGCCACAGGGGCTATTAAACCTTTTGAGACATCGGCGTAAACCCGGGGTTTAAGTGTTGTCCAGCCCATATAATATAGGGGGATAGAGATGCTGAAGGCCTTAGCGCGATTCATGAAGGTTCCCATCATCTTCACCCTCTTCCTCCTCTGGGGGCACATCCTGGCCGTCTACTACGGCACCCACGGGGAGCTCGCCTCCCCATTAGAGGCGAAGCCGGTCCTGGAGAAAGGCGCGCTCAAGGTGGGGCAGCACTTTGAGTATGAGCTGGAGCTGATGAAGGGCAGGTATGGAGGGGTCCTGACCTTCGATGTGGTGGAAGAATCGGAGGGGGGCTTCCGGGTCCAGGGCCGGATAAACCTGACCGCAGCAAGCCTCCTCGCCGGCCGCAGCAGGTTCGCGGACCTGGAGCTCCAGGGCGGCAGGGCCACCGTAGTGGAGGAGGAGTTCCAGCTGGATAAGGACGGGAGACCCAAGCTGCTCACCTACACCTCCGCCTTCTGGAACCCCCAGGCCTCCTGTGCCGCTGCCCTGCCGGCAAAGGAGCGGACGGAGGGCACAATGCCAGAGGGGGATGTCCGGCTCGACCCTGATCTGCCCCTGCCCGTGTGGTACGAAGGACCCCTCTGCCACCACGGTGTCCATGTAAAGATGGTCCTCAGGGACTACCGGTACAACCCGGCCTAGCCCAGATTTTTATATCCCCCCGCCCATCTTAGATGGATGCGCCGGATAGGGCTCGTCTACGCCAAGGGGGCCATGCCCTTCCTGGAGGAGTTCGGTCATCTCCCCACCGACCTGGTTAGGGAGGACGGGACCGTGGGGGGTGAGAGGGCCTCCCAGATCCTCGAGATGCTCATCATCCCTGGTGGGTCCCTGGTGGAGTCTGGGATAAAGCCCGAGCTGGCGCGGGAGATCGAGAGGATGGGTGAGGACGGAAAGCCCATCCTGGGCGTCTGCTCAGGCTTCGAGCTCCTCTCCAGGCGGGTGGATATAGGCCGGCTCTCGCAAGAGCCGATATACAGGGAGGGCCTGGGCCTCCTGGACGTCGAGTTCAAGCCCCTGGTCTGCACCGAGTGGGTGGAAGCGCGGGCCACGGGGCGGTCCCTCCTGACGGAAGGGGTGGCGAAGGCCCAGGGCTTTCACGCCCACACCTACGGGAGGCTGGAGGGGAAGGCCAAGGCGATCCTCCGGTCCCCTGTGACGCGGCTGGACTACAAGCCGGCGAAGGGCGAGATCGTCTCTGGGGTGGTGAACAAGGGCGGGAATATCGTCGGGACCCTCGTCCACAGGCTCCTGGACGAGAACCGCGCCGTCCTCCAGTCCCTCCTGGATCATATGGATATAACTGATGAGAAGTACAGAGAGATAGAGAGGCGGAACCTGGAGAGGGTAGCACCCCTGAGGCTGGAGGTGGGGGTGGATACGGAGGTCTTCTCCAGGGCGCCCAGGAGGAGGCCCCTGGGCAGGGGGATCGTCATAGCCTCCGTGGGCACCGGGTCCGGGAAGACCTTCGTCACAGCCGGCATGGCTGGAACGCTAAAGCGTTCTGGCTACGCCGTGAACTCCTGCAAGATAGGCTCCGACGTCCGTGATCTTATGCCATCCCTCTACCTGACCAAGGAGCCCATGCGCCGCTACTCCTCCATCAGGATCGGGGGGATAGGCTGGAGCACCGTAAGGGCTCTGAAGGGTGGGATGCGGTCCCACGATATAACGGTCATCGAGGGCGCCATGGGCCTCTTCACGGGCTTCCTGCGGGAGGAGGTGGAGAGGCCCTTCTCGGCCGTGGAGGTTGCCTCTTCCCTCTCCCTCCCCCTCGTCCTGGTGATCAACTGCGAGAAAGGGGGGATAGAGGGGGCGGCGGCGGAGTACCTGGGCTACAGGCGCCTCGCAGAGGCGCTGGGGGTAGGGGTGGCGGGGATAATCCTGAACAAGGCCAAGATCTCGAAGGGCGATCTCACGATCTTCCGGGGGGCGGAGGTCCTGGGCGTCATCCCCCGCCTGGCCATGGGTGGCCGGGGCACCATCCCTGAGGTCGAGCTGAGGCTGGAGGAGTTCTCTGAGAAGGCCCTGGAGATCGCCTCGGAGCACCTGGAAGTGGAGAGGCTTGCGGCCCTGGCGAGGGCCCCCGTAGTGCGAGAACTGGATTATAAGAAGATGCGGGAGAGGTTCGTGGAGGAACTCGGAAGATAACCTTATATATTCTGTTATTCTAATATGTGCATATGGAAGAGCTCTACAGGATGAAGGCGGACCTCGTAAAGGCCCTGGCCCACCCCACACGCCTCCGGATTCTCGATCTACTGCGCAACGGCGAGAGGTGCGTCTGCGAGATCTACCCAGCCCTGGAGCTGGAGCAGCCCAACATATCCCAGCACCTGGCGCTCCTCCGGGAGAGGGGGATAGTGGCCTGGAGGAAGGAGGGGATAAGCATCTACTACAAGGTCAAGGACCCCAGGGTCTTCGATGCGCTCGATCTCCTGGAGGGGGTCTTCGCCAGGGAGTTGGACGAGACCCAGAAGCTCCTGGTGGAGCTGAGGAGGTAGCATGACGACGAAGGTCCTGGCCGATACGCCGGTCTGCGGCCACAAGACCTACATCACCGCCGAGCTGGTGGGGGATGTGGTGAAGATAAAGATAGAGACGACCTGCGAGGAGGTCGAGGCCATAGCCAAAGAGCTGGGAGAGCTCAGGATGGAGGAGCTGGCCACCTGGGATAACAGGGTCTTCCAGCTGGCCAGGAAGCTGACGCCCACCTGCATCGTCCCCTCGGCCATCATGAACGCAGCCTGGATCGAGGCCGGGCTCATGTCCAGGTACCTCGCCCTGGAGAAGAAGGAGCAGAAGATCGTGTTCCTGGAGTAGCCATGGCCGTGACCTTGAGCAGGCGTCTCTCCTTCCTGGATCGTTTCCTGACCCTGTGGATCTTCCTTGCCATGTTCGTGGGCGTGGGCTGGGGTTACCTCTTTCCAGGCGTACGCGAGTACATCAACCTCTTCCAGGTCGGCACCACCAACATCCCCATCGCCATAGGCCTGATCCTGATGATGTACCCTCCCCTGGCCAAGGTGAGATATGAGCAGTTGGGCCAGGTCTTTCGCAACGCCAAGGTGCTGTCGCTCTCCCTGGTGCAGAACTGGGTCATCGGCCCCATCTTGATGTTCCTCTTGGCGGTCGCCTTCCTCTCTGGCCACCAAGAGTACATGGTAGGGCTCATACTGATAGGTCTGGCCCGCTGCATCGCCATGGTCATAGTCTGGAACGACATGGCCACCGGCGACCGGGAATACTGCGCCGGCCTGGTGGCCTTCAACTCCGTCTTCCAGGTGCTCTTCTACCCTGTCTACGCATATTTTTTCATCACCTTGGTCCCACAGTGGCTCGGCCTCAAGGGCATTATGGTGGACATATCCATCGGCCAGATCGCCGAGAGCGTCTTCATCTACCTGGGCATCCCTTTCATCGGCGGCATCCTCACCCGCACCATCGGCCTGAGGGTGAAGGGGCGCGAGTGGTACGAGACCGAATTCGCCCCAAAGATCAGCCCCATCACTTTGGTGGCCCTCCTCTTCACCATCGTGGTGATGTTCTCTCTCAAGGGTGAGTACATAGTCCAGCTCCCCCTGGACGTGGTGCGGGTGGCCATTCCCCTCTGCATCTACTTCGTTGTGATGTTCTTCGTATCCTTCTTCCTGGCCATCAAGGCCAGGGCCACCTACGAGCAGTCCACGACCCTCAGCTTCACTGCCGCTTCCAACAACTTCGAGCTGGCCATCGCCGTGGCGGTGGCGGTCTTCGGGATCGACTCCGGCCAGGCCTTCGCCGCCGTGATAGGCCCCTTGGTGGAGGTGCCGGTCTTGATCTCCCTGGTGAGCGTGGCCCTCTGGTTCAAGAAGAGGTACTTCCCCTATGCAGTGTACACTCCCATCGGGGTCTGCCACGTGACCTGCAAGCCGTAAGCCTGGCTCAGTCCACCCAGAGGGGCGGGCTCTCGAACTCCAGCCTCTCCGCCACTCCCGGTGGGGCGTACTTCTTGTGGCAGTCCTGGCAGGCGTTGTAGGTACTCTTCCAAGCCTGTTCAAAGTCGCTGCGACTCTTCGCCTGGATCGCGGGCCTCATCTTCCCCAGGCCGGCCTCCGAGAGGCTCCTGTAGCCCGGGGCGAGGTCGGGCCTGATCTTGGCTATGATGCTCATATCCTGGTCTATGGACTCCACCTGCCTATCCATCGCCAGCCATTTCTCAGTCTCGATGAGGTCAACCAACCGGAGCATCCTGTACTCCACGTCCCACATATAGAAGGCCACGCCCGGTCTCGTATCCTCCAGGGCCTTCACGGATCCTCTCAACCTCTCAGTCTCTAGCTCAGCCTTTGTGACCTTCGCATCCAAGGCGTCAATCTTCGAGTTCGTCATCGCTGTCTCCTTGGAGATATCTCCCACAGCCCCCATCTTCCCTGCCACGGAGAAGCTGTAGGCCAGGGCTACCAGGGCGAGGACGACGGCAATCAGGGCCAGGACATTCTCTCTCATGGGATCACCTCATATCTTGACGAGCTTGATCTTCGTATCATAGAAGACGGCGCTGCCCCCCGTAAGGTCGCTCAGGCAGGTATTCTTCAGATAGGGGTCCACCAGCATGGCCGCGTTGGCGTGGATCCCCTTTCCCCTCCTCATGTCCCCTTTTATCTTGGTACCGTCTATCACGACGTCGGCGGCCCCGTTGGCCCAGTTCCCGAAGCCCAGAGAGAAGGCCACGACCCCGGGGGCGATCATCTGGGAGACCCTCACCTTCCCCACCATGGGCTTCTTTCCCAGGGCCTTGAGGTCCCACTCCCCCTCCAGGTTCGAGGGTGAGACGACCTTGGCTAGGTCCCCGTCCTTGAACCCAAGCCGGATGGCGTCCTTCTCGTTCAGGAGGAGGTAGTTCTCGGGCAGGATGCCAAGGAGCCAGTAGTCCACGTTGGTCCTGGACTTGGTCTGGCTGATCTCCCGGTGGGTGATCATCGTCAGGTCGTAGGTGGGGTCGAACTGGAGTTCCTTTCCCAGGGAGTCTGTGAGGGGCGTGAACTTGGGGAGGCCCAGGAAGGGCTTCCCGGTCATGGAGTTCTTGGTGGTGGCGGTCTTCTCCTGATATAAGTTGATTAGGTTCTGCCCAGACTTCTTGTAGGCGTTCTTGATCCAGCCCGGGACCTTCCCCTTCTTCCCCTCCTCGAAGTCCTCATAGGCCCCGCCCCGGTTGAGGAGGTAGACGACCTTCTTCCAGCTGTCTCCGGCTATCTTCTGCCAGCGGGCCGGGTCGTAGACCGTCAGGGGTAGGTGTCTCCTGGCCCTGAGGAAGAGCTCGATCTCCTCGTCATTGGCATCCGGGACCTTGGCGTCCAGGGCCACGTTCATAGCCTGTCTCAGGTAGAAGTCCTCCATCCTCAGGAGGTCCACGCCCTTCTCGAAGCCGTCCTTCCCGAAGCCCTTCAGCCCCATCTTCTCGACCATGACCAGGAAGAAGGCCTCCAGGGAGATGGGCATCTCCTGCCCGTAGACCTTCACCGTCTCGGTGAGCGGCGTGGCCACGGGGTTCCTCACAGGCTGGACCTTGTAGATGATGGAGGGGTGGGAGCCGTGGAGTTCCCAGCGCTCCAGGTAGGTGAGATCAGGGAAGATGTAGTCGGCGTAGGTGGAGGTGACCCCTATCCCGATATCTATGGCGACGAAGAGGGGCACCTTCTTCACGTCCGAGAGGATCGCCGTGTTGGTATGGCCTGCGGGGAGGGAGTAGTTGGGGGCACCCATGTAAAGCATCAGGATTTTGGCCGGATATGGGTAGGCGTCGCCTATGGAGGGGATGATCTCTTGGTAAACGTCGCTGGAGAGGGGGAACCAGGGGCGCCTAGCAGGGTAGCCGGCGAAGATGGTGGTATCCTCGTACTTGGTCTCGTGGCGGATGATGCTTATCCCGAAAGGCGCCATCTTGGCCGGGTGCTTCCCAACGTCGTAGGCTCCCGTAGACCCGCTGTAGGTGGAGAGCTGGACCTGTCCCCCCAGCCACGAGTTGTTCCCCAGGAGGAGGTTCAGGAGGAACCAGGAGCCCGTGTTGTAGAGGCCGTTGGTGTGCTGGCTGACGCCGCGGTGGACGTCGACGACGGCCCTCTTCCCGTGGCTGGTGAACTCCTTGGCCAGGAGGGCCACGTCCTCCTCCTTCGCCCCCGCGAGGGCTGCCCACTCGGCTGTGGAGCGGGACTCCGCCTCCTCCTTCACCAGCTGGATGGCGCTCTTCACCTCCAGGTCCTTTATCGTGGTCGAGACGAGTAGATCTCCGACGGCGGCGCTGGCCTCGTCGTAGGGGTCGAAGGGCGTAGGCACGCCGTCCTTCAGGACGATGAAGGGGTCGAACTCCGCCTCCACCTCCTTATCCCCCACCTTCTCCTTCTTCTTGATCTTCGAGAGGCCTATCTCCGAGGCGTGGAGCCACTTCCCGTCCTTCTTTAAAAGCCAGGCGGCGTTGCTGAAGGTCGGCTCCTTGGCATCGGAGGCGGCCTTCTTGTTGGCGGCCCTGAGGTACCTCTCGTCGTACCTCTTGTTCTCCAGGATCCACCTGATCATCCCCCAGGCGAAGGCCGTATCCCTGCCCGGGATTGTCGGGACCCACTTCCAGGCCTTGGAGGCGAGCTTGGAGAACCGGGGGTCCAGGACCGCGAACTTGAGCCTCCCGCTCACGACCCCACCCATGGTCTTCATCGCCCGGTTGGTGGGGCCATAATTACCCTCGAACAGGCCAGCCCCTACGAAGATGATGAACTCGGCGTTCCCCTCGTCGCCCTGGAAGTAGAACTTGTCCCCGCCGGTCCATTTGTAATTTCCCCCGGCAGCATCGTAGAGATACTGCTCTGACATGGCCTTCCCCGTGAAGTAGAGGGAGCCCTGGCAGACGGTGGTGTGGCCGTGGGCGTTGGTGGAGCCGCAGGTGTCCACCACGAACCTCTTGACGAGATCGCTCCTCCCGCCCTTCAGCCTCCCCCACATGAAGACGAACTGGTTGTTCTTGGGCCCGAAATCCGGGTGCTCCGGTGATATGAGCTTGTCCAGGTTGTCCTTGAACCGCTCCCGGAAGGCGGCCACCAGCTCCTCCTTCCTCCCCTTCTCCTTCTCGTGCCAGATCCCATCTATGGCGGCCTTCATCTCCTTGGCCAGCTTCGGGCCCTGGAGGGCCAGGACGTCCTTCAATCCTTCCACCTGGCGATTCTCCTCACCAGGGACGTCCTTGAAGAGGTAGCCCCCGTTCACGATCTCCTCGATGGCCTTCTCGAAGGGGATGGTGACCCACTTGTTCTCCCCTCTCACGCCTGCCCTCTTCAGGACCTTCACGATCCGGTAGGGGTCGTAGTAGGTCTGGATACCGGCGTGACCCTTGGGGCAGAGACCGCCGTCGATGAGGGCCGCGTCCTTCAGAGGCGTCGAGTACTTTATGTGGGGGAAGAAGCTCCAGGGAGAGTAGGGGTTCCCATCGATCTTGGCCACTATGCCGTCGATGATCTTCACCTTTATGGGACAGCCCGTGTTGCACTGCATGCAAGAAGAGTAGAGGATGTTCCCCGGGTCAGCTAGGGTGTACTCCTCCCCGAAGTCCAGCCCTTTGGCCTCCACCTTCCCCACCATCTCCAGAGCCCTGGCCATGGTGGCCGACCCCCCCAGGAAAGCCGTTACCTTGAGGAAGTCCCTCCTGCTCATCCGCGCGGTCATGCTACACGCTCCATCGGTGCCTCTTCCATCAGCGGCAGGAGCCGCTGCCCAACGCAGAAGATGGCGATCCCCAGGGCGATTACGAAAGCGAAGACCTGCCACTCGAAGAGGCTCGGGAAGTACTGGAAGACGAGCCTGGGGTCATGGAAGGCCTCCTCCAGCCCTCTCAGCTGCGGCTCTATGAGCCCAGGGACTACGATGTTGAGGCGGGCGGCCATGAAGGTGAGGGAGATCAGGAGCCCTGCCGCCCCCACCCTAAGGGGCCTCTCCCTCTGGGTAGCCAGGATCCCGATGGGGATGAGGGAGCCCAGGAGGAGGTGGACGACCCAGAAGACCCACCAGAAGGGGCCGAAGAGGACCTTCCTCATCAGCTCGTACTCGGGCCCCACCCCGTACCACATGGGTATGGAGAACTCGGCAAACTCCAGGATGAGGTCGAAGACGAGGATCATGAGGACTATCTGGCCCAGGTACTTCACCGTGTCCCTGTATCCCTCGTTCCTATCGGGCCAGAAGAAAGCGACGGTGGCTGTCATCAGCGCGCCCCCTGATACCAGGGCGCCCGTGAGGAAGAGGATGGGGTAGAGGGGTGTGTGCCAGTAGGGCCTCGCGACCACGGTCCCAAAGAGGGCCCCCACGCCCCCGTGGAAGGCTATGGCCAGGGGGACACCGATGGTCCCCAGGTACTTCAGGAGCCTCCTGTCCCGCTGGAGGGTCTCAGGCGTCAGCCCCTTGATCAGGTCGGGTTTGAGGGCGAGCCAGGACTCTGCCAGGAGGAGGAGGAAGTACGCCGTATACAGCCAGACCATCCAAGTCATCATGGAGGAGAAGTTTGCCCTGGTATAGACCCAGTAGAAGCGGCTCATGTGCCCCAGGTCCAGGAGGATTATGAGCAGTGCCATGAAGAGGGTCACCAGGGCCACGAAGAGGGCCAGCTTCCCTACCCTCTCCAGCCTCTTCACCCCGAAGGCGTAGATGAGGGATGATATCAGGAAGGCCCCGGCCGAGAGGCCTACGAAGTATATGTAGGCGGCCACCCAGAGCCCCCAGACGACGTAGGACCCGTAGTTGGCCTTTACATGCCCCGTTACCAGCCTATCCCAGATACCGAAGGAGCCGAAGACGAGCCCCACCAGCGCAATCGTCCACAAGAGTTTTTCCCATCTCATTCCATCACCTTATATTAGATAATAGGTCTTGGGCTGGGTGCCCAGCTCCTCCTTCAGCCTGAAGGCGTTCGGCTTCACGGCCAGCTTCGAGACCAGGCTCTCGGGGTCGTTGAGGTCCCCGAAGTACTTGGCCCTGGCGATGCAAGTGACGATGCAGGCCGGGAGCATCCCTCTATTCAGACGATGGATGCAGTAGTGGCACTTCCTCGCATTCCCCACGGGCGAGTCCCCCTCGGTCCTCACCCACCTCTTCCCGTACTCGAAGTTGTGGACCTTTTCGTAGGGCTGGATGGAGGGCGTGCCCTCGGTATAGAACTCTCCGTAGTCGAAAGTCCTGGCAGCGTAGGGGCAGGCGGTGATGCAGTACCGGCAGCCGATGCACCTCTCGTAGTCTACAACGACGATCCCATCGGCCTGCTTCCAGGTGGCGGTCACAGGGCAGACTGGGGTACAAGGCGGGTTGTCGCACTGGACGCAGGGCTTGGGCATGAAGCGCCTGGAGACGTTGGGGAAGGTCCCCTTCTGCTCCTCTATGACAGGCCTGTAGACGACCCCCGGCGGCAGCTTGTTCTCCGAGATGCAGGCGATGTTGCAGGCGTGGCACCCGACGCACTTCCGCAGGTCCAGGACGGACCCCCAGCGCCTCTCCTCCATGGGCTTCTTGAGGGCCCTCCGCAGGTCCTCCTGCATGACTAAGAGTGGATCTATCTCGGCTATAATTCTCCCCCTCCACTCCGTTTCTCCCTATTAAAATATATATACTTTTTTGAAATGGCTTATAGCTATAGCATGATAACCTTTCTTATAGATTGGAAGAGAGTTCTTGCACAAAAAAAGTTCTTTCTATTTTAACTCTACCAACCCGTGGTCTCTCATGGTCACGGCATGACAACAGGTCGAACAGCAAGCTTTATATATGCCGGACGGATTAGAGCCAAATTGCCTATGGGGCCAGAGAGATTCTTTCTCTCCACCCCATAGGCCCCCTCCCCTTAATTTCTCCTTTCAGTTCGTCAGGCTGTGGATCGGGGGAGGTATCCTCCCGCCCCGCCTCACGAACCGTGCGCTGGAGTACCTGTTGACTGCCATCACCTTGGCGGCACCGAAGAGCCCCCCGAACTCCACGTACTGGCCGGCCTTCTTCCCAGGGACCGGTATCAGCCGTACGGCCGTGGTCTTCTTGTTCACCATCCCGATGGCCATCTCGTCGGCGATGACGGCCGCTATCGTCTCGGCCCTCGTGGCCCCGGGTATGGCGATCATGTCCAGGCCCACGGAGCAGACGGAGGTCATGGCCTCGAGCTTGTCTATGCTCAGAGCTTTAGCTCTCACGGCCTCCAGCATCCCCAGGTCCTCGCTGACAGGGATGAAGGCCCCGGAGTAGCCGCCGATGCGGGAGGTGGCCATGGCCCCGCCCTTCTTGACGGCGTCCACCAGTAACGCCAGGGCTGCCGTCGTCCCGTGGGTCCCGCACCTCTCCAGGCCCATCCCCTCCAGGATCCTGGCGATGCTGTCCCCTACGGCGGGGGTGGGGGCCAGGGATAGATCGACTGCACCGAACTCCACCCCCAGCGATGAGGCCAGTTCACGCCCTATCAATTCGCCGATGCGGGTGATCTTGAAGGCGGTCCTCTTGATCTCCTCGGCTAGGTCGTGGAGGCTCGCCTCCGGGCGTCTCTCCACTGCTGCCCGGATCACGCCTGGGCCAGAGACCCCCACGTTCAGCGCGTCCTCGCCGTAGGAGAGGCCGTGGAAGGCGCCGGCCATGAACGGGATGTCGTCCGGCGCGTTGCAGAGGGCCACGAGCTTCGCACAGCCGAAGCCGTTCCTGGTCCTCCTGGCCGTCTCCTTCACTATCCGCCCCATCTGGAGGACCGCGTCCATGTTTATCCCGTCCCTGGTGGTGGCCAGCTGGACCGAGGAGCAGACCCGCTCAGTGGAAGAGAGGGCCCTTGGTATCGAAGCCAGGAGGGCCCTCTCGGCCTCCGTCACCCCCTTCTGGACCATGGCCGAGTAGCCCCCTATAAAGTCTATTCCCACCTCCTTCGCCGCTCCGTCCAGGGTCCTGGCCACCAGGAGGGCCGCCTCCTCAGTGGGGCAGGGGGGGATGACGTTGGCTATGGGCGTCACGGATATCCGCCTGTTTATGATGGGGATGTCGTACTTCTCCTCCACCTCCCGCACCTTGGGGCGAAGGTCCTTCGCTATGCTCAGGACCTTCTCCTC
>JACQPM010000143.1 GCA_016207475.1 Methanobacteriota archaeon
CCCCTTCCTGCTCTGGACGTCTTTCTCCAGGGAGATGAGGATGTGGTCCAGCTTCCGAGATGGGATCATCGTAATAGGGCTCTCTCCCGGTTATAATAAACCTTTCTTCTCAACTCTCGCCCCTTCCACCGCTATGGAGACCTGGAAGGCGGTGCAGCCCAGCCCCTCGATGGCCCTTACCACCCGCTCCACCTCTCTGGGGGCGTAGGCGATCATGGAACCCCCGCCCCCTGCCCCGGTGATCTTGGCGCCTGAGGCCCCGGCAGCCCTGGCGGCGTGGACGAGGTGAGAGAGGCCCTTTGTCCCTACCCCCAGGGCCTCCAGGAGGCCATGATTTATGTTCATCAGCTCACCTATGTCCCTCCTCTCCTCCAGGCACACCTTGGCCTCTCTGGTGACCTCCCCTATGCTCTTTATGAGGGGGTCCACGATGCGGGGGTAGCGGTCCCGGAGGTCCCTCACGCCTCTCACCATCTCCTTCGTGGCCCTGGGGTCGCCGGTGCAGCCCACCACCAGCGGGAGGGATGCTGCAATCCGCTTGTACCCCCTCCCGGGCTCGATGTAGAGCACTCCGCCCAGGGCTGAGGTGAGGGTGTCAGTGGGAGAAGCGGCCTCCTGGACCTGGAGTTCCACCTGATGCCCCAGCCCTGCAAGGGCCTCGCCGGAGAGCTCCGCACCCAGGAGGCGGGATACGGCCAGGATGGTGGCCACCGAGACTGCTGCCGAGGAGCCGAGGCCCGAGGCCATGGGGATATGGGAGGCCACCCGGACCTCCAACCCCCTGTCCCTATCGGCCCCCAGATGGACCAAGGCCACCTCCACCGCCTTCCGCAGGTACCTGAGGGCGTACTCGTCACCGTCCTCCACCCCCTCCGAGGAGATCGTGAGACCATCCCTCCTGCCCTCCTCCATCTCCACGTATACCCGTCTCTCTATGGCTCCGGCCAGGGCCGGCTCCCCATATACCACCGCATGCTCCCCGAAGAGGATCACCTTACCAGGTGCAGATGTTATAACCATGAACAGTCCCCTCACTTCTTGAAGACCATGCCCGCATAGGCCACCACCTGGGTAAAATCTCCCAGTATCTCTCCGCTCGTCCCGTACTTGAGGAGCTCTGCCCTCCGGGCGCCCAATCTCTTGGAGGCCGCGAGGCAGGCCGCTATGGGACCGTGGCCGCAGATGGTGATCCCCTGCCCGTAGACCGCCCGCATGAACCCCTCTTCGTCAAAGGCCAGGAGGTGTTTGATGGCCTCGCCGTCCTTCCTTGCCGCCGCCTCCTGTGATTCGTAATGGGTGAAGTCACTGGATGCCAGGATCAAGGCGTCCTTCAGCACCGCCAGGGCCGAGGCCACCTCCATGCAGCTCTCCAGGTCCTGGGTCCCGAAGGAGATGGGGATGAACTGGAATTCCCCGTATATGTACTGGAGGAAGGGGAGCTGGACCTCGATGGAGTGCTCGTACCTGTGGGCCGCCTCATCGTGGGAGAGGATGGGGCAGATCTCCAGGAGCTTGTCGGCCCCTTCCAGGTCCACTGGCACCTCCCCGAGGGGGGTCCACCAGGCCTCCTTGGAGACCGCCAGGGCGCTGCCGTGGCCCGTGTGGTTGGGGCCCATGATCACCATGGTCCTGGGCTTCCGTTCCTTGGCCAGTTCGTGGTATACAGCAGCGGCCTCAGGGCCCGAGTAGATGTAGCCGGCGTGAGGGACGACGGCCCCGACGACCTCCCTCTCCCGTCCCGTGCCCTTGGGGAGCTCTCCGGGGCCCAGTGGATGGAGGAAGCCCTCCTCCACCTGCCTCTTCAGCCTCTCTGGATCGGCAGGATAGAATTTTCCTGCCACCGCTGGCCTGCGCATCTACCTCCCCTTCGCCTCCCGGAAGGTCTTCAGCCAGATGGCCAGGTCCCGCATAATCCTGTTCTGTGTAACGTCCAGGATGGGTATCTCCACAGTCCCGAGGCCAGGGTCCTCTATGGTAATCTTGGGGCTGTGCTCTGGTAGCGAAGAGAAGACAACGCTGGCGCAGAAGGCGGTACCTTCGAGGTACTTCTCCATGAGCCGCTCTGTGGTGGGGGGGAGGGGGTTGTAGATGAAGACTATGCCCTCGGCCCAGTTGAGGATGGCAGGCTGCCCTGCCCGCATTATGACCCCAATGGCCTTCGCCATGCCGCGGGGGGTATCGTAAGGGATTACCTCAAGTACTATAAGCTGTTTTATGGGCTGATGGACTATCTCTACCATCGGGAAGGCTATTCCTCTCCGAACTTCTCCAAGGGTATGAAGTCCTCGGGGAGCTGCCCCCGGTTGCTCAAGATCTCCTTGGCCAGGAGCCAGTAGACTATGGCCAGGGCTTTCTTCCCTTTATTGTTGGTCGGTATTACCAGGTCCACGCCGGCCAGGGCGTTGTCGGTATCACAAAGGGCTACGACCGGTATGCCTATATCGCTTGCCTCCTTCAGGGCCTGCTCGTCCCCCCTGGGGTCCGTGGCCACCAGGACCTCGGGCTCCATGAAGGTTGGTAGATTTGGATTTGTGAGGGTCCCTGGCACGAAGCGGCCCGCTATGGCCGTTACGCCCACGAGCTTAGCAAAGTCCTCGATGGGCTTCTGCCCGTACTGCCTCCTGGAGACCACCAGGACCTTATCGGGCTGGAAACGGGCCAAGAACTTGGCAGCGGCCCTGATCCGCACATCGGACTTCTTGACGTCCAGGACGTAGAGGCCGTCGGCCCGCACCTTGTAGATGTAGGGCTTCATGTCCGCATTCTTCTGCTGGGTCCCTATGTGGATCCCGGCGGCCAGGTAGTTGTCCAGGTTGGTCAGAAGGTTCTCCATGGGCTTTTCCTCACGCCATTGACATATAAAGGTTACTGGAGGGCGGCCATCCGTCCCCGCTGGGTCGAGAGCTCCTCGCTGATCCTTATAAGCTCGTTGAGCTTGGCTATGCGCTCCCCGCCCACGACCCCAGTCTTTATCAGGGGGCAACCGAAGGCAACGGCCAGGTGGGCGATGGTCTCGTCCACCGTCTCCCCAGAGCGATGGGAGAGGACAGGCGTTATCCCCGACCTCTTGGCCAGGGAGACGGCCCTGTAGGTATCGGTCAGCGTGCCGCACTGGTTCGGCTTTATCAGGATGGCGTTTGTGGCCTTCTTCCTTATCCCCTCCTGGAGCCTCCGCACGTTGGTCACGTAGAGGTCATCGCCGCAGATGAGGCACTTGGCGCCCTTGGTAAGGGCGGCAAATGCCTCGTAGTCCTCCTCCTGGATTGGATCCTCCACATAGAAGAGGTCGTAGTCCTCTATGAGCCCCGAGATGTATTCCACCTGCTCGTCTGTAGTCCGCTTTTTCCCCTCTTGCCTATACACGTACCGCTTGGCCTTTGGGTCCCATAGCTCCGAGGCCGCCACGTCCATGCCGAGCCTCACCTCTACCCCCGTCTCACCGGTTACCTCCTTTGAGACGGCGGAGAGGACCTTGAGGGCCTCCTCGTCCTTTATGTTTGGGGCCCAGGCCCCCTCGTCCCCCTTGCCCAGGTTGTACTTGCTCTTCTTCAGGAGGGCAGCCTTGGCCCTCTTGTGGATCTCGGAGTTCACGGAGAGCGCCTCCTTAGCGTCCTTGGCGCCCACGGGGATGGTGAGGAACTCCTGGATATCGGTGGCGTTGACGGCGTGGGCCCCGCCCCCGATCACATTGCCCAAGGGGTAGGGTATCTCGGTGGCGAAATTACCGCCCAGGTACCTGTAGAGGGATAGCCCGTAGGAAGATGCGGCGGCCTTGGCATTGGCCAGGGAGAGAGCAACAGCTGTATTTCCCCCTATGCTGGCGAAGTTCCCTGTCCCATCGACCTCCTTCAGGATGCTGTCTATGACCTCCTGCTCCTCCGCATCCATGCCCACCATCTCAGGGGTGATGGACTCCTCAACCTCCACCAGGGCCTTGTCCACGTTGTTCTCGGGGAGGGATACCACTTCGTACTTCCCGGTGCTGGCGCCGCTCGGTGCTGCGCACCTCCCGAAGCCCAGACGGGTTATGACATCCACTTCAATCGTCCAGTTTCCCCTACTGTCCAGGACCTTCCTGGCTTTTATGTCCTCTATGATGGTAGGGTTCATCAAGCCCCCAACTCCTTCTTCTCTGGCAGCCGCCTCCTCACGGTGATGGGTATGACATCGTTCTCCAGCTCCTTTATGGCCACCAGCATGGGGTCCATGGTGTCTTCCATCTCCTTTATCAGCGCGGGAGCGCCCATGGAGAGCTGGAGTGCTCTGGCGCCTATAATCCGCGCCTTCTCGAACCGTGTTAGTTTCAACCTACCTCCTCCTTGTATCAGTAGTGGTGGGGCCGCCGAGATTTTCATCCCTCTAGTCCGCCTAGGGAGATTTTGAACTCAGGTCTCCAGCACCCCAAGCTGGAAGGATGGACCAGGCTACCCTACGGCCCCGTTTCGTCAAACCTTATCACCTCATCCACG
>JACQPM010000137.1 GCA_016207475.1 Methanobacteriota archaeon
AACGTCCTGTTATACCAGATCCCAGGGGGGATGCTCTCGAACCTCGTCTCCCAGCTGAAGGAGCAGAAGGCCATGGACAAGTACGAAGAGGTCCTCCAGGAGACCCCCCGGGTGAGGGCAGACCTGGGTTACCCCCCCCTGGTGACCCCCACGAGCCAGATCGTAGGGACCCAGGCAGTGATGAACGTCCTGGTGGGGGAGAGGTACAAGGTAATCTCCCAGGAGGTCAAGGACTACGTGAAGGGGCTCTACGGCAGGCCCCCTGGGCAGATAAACGAGGAGTTGAAGATGAAGATCATGGGAGAGGGACCCCCCATCACATGCCGCCCGGCCGATATGCTGGAGCCCCAGCTGGAGAAGCTCAAGGCCGAGGCCGAGAAGCTCGGGATCTCGAAGAAGGAGGAGGACCTCATAACCTACGCCCTCTACCCCTCGGTGGCCGTCAAGTTCCTGAAGGGCGAGGTGAAGGAGGAGCCCCTCCCAGCGGCAGAGAAGACACCAGGGGGAGGCATACCAACGCTCTTCAAGGTGGAGGTGGACGGGGAGCTCTACGACGTCCGGGTTGAGCCGGTAGGCGGCTTCGTGGCGGTGCGGGAAGAGAAGAAGGCGGCACCGAAGGCGGTGGACGGTGGGGTATTTGCACCCATGCAGGGGGTCCTCCAGAGGCTCAAGGTCAAGGCCGGAGATAAGACGAAGAAAGGCGATGTAGTCGCAGTACTGGAGGCTATGAAGATGCAGAACGATATCAACTCCCCCAGGGATGGTGTGGTGGCGGAGATCATGGTGAGCGAAGGGGCCACCGTGGCCCCTGGCACTCTCCTCATGGTCATCAAGTGACGCTGGTTGGTTATTACAGGAATAGTTTCCAACGTGAAATATTATAAGGGGTATACCCAAAAATCTCACATCCAATATTGACCAAGAACGTTAGGCATCCGAGATAATAGGGCAAGTTTCGCAACCGTAAGGCGTTTGGCCCTGAGGCTGCATACGCAAGCGAGGATGGGCCATCATTCCGGGTTGCGGCACATAGTGGTGGAGACTCGAATTGAGCTCGGGTCTGACGTAAGTTCGATAGTGGTGAAACCTAGCTACGATGCGGTAGTATATCTCCACGTCGAAATCTGTTCGCAGGTTTCGGCGTGGAAAAATCCGGTTGATCCTGCCGGAGGTCACTGCTATTGGGGTTCGACTAAGCCATGCGAGTCCAGAGTGGTTAAGCACTCGGCAGACGGCTCAATAACACGTGGGTAATCTACCCTCAGGACAGGGATAACCCCGGGAAACTGGGGATAATACCTGATAGGTGGAGAGATCTGGAATGCCTCTCCGCCGAAAGCTCCGGCGCCTGAGGATGAGCCTGCGCCCGATTAGGTTGTTGGCGGTGTAACGGACCACCAAGCCTTAGATCGGTACGGGCACTGAGAGGTGGAGCCCGGAGATGGGGGCTGAGACACGGCCCCAGGCCCTACGGGGCGCAGCAGGCGCGAAAACTCCGCAATACGCGCAAGCGTGACGGGGGAACCCCAAGTGCCTCATCTTTTTGGTGAGGCTTTTTCAGAGTGTAAACAGCTCTGAGAATAAAAGCGGGGTAAGACCGGTGCCAGCCGCCGCGGTAACACCGGCCGCTCAAGTGGTGACCGCTATTATTGGGCCTAAAGCGTCCGTAGCCTGTTCGGTAAGTCCTTGGGTAAATCCTGCCGTTTAACGGTAGGAATTCTGGGGATACTGCCGGACTCGGGGTCGAGAGAAGTCGGAGGTACTCCGGGGGTAGCGGTGAAATGCTGTAATCCTCGGGGGACCACCAGTGGCGAAGGCGTCCGACTAGAGCGGGCCCGACGGTGAGGGACGAAAGCCAGGGGAGCGAACGGGATTAGATACCCCGGTAGTCCTGGCCGTAAACGCTGTGGGCTAGGTGTTGCATGCTCTACGAGGGCATGCAGTGCCGTAGAGAAGTTGATAAGCCTACCGCCTGGGAAGTACTACCGCAAGGTAGAAACTTAAAGGAATTGGCGGGGGAGCACCACAAGGGGTGAAGTCTGCGGTTCAATTGGATTCAACGCCGGACATCTCACCAGGGGCGACGGCAGGATGAAGGCCAAGCTGACGACTTTGCTGGACGAGCCGAGAGGAGGTGCATGGCCGTCGTCAGCTCGTACCGTGAGGCGTCCTGTTAAGTCAGGCAACGAGCGAGACCCGTGCCCTTATTTGTCAGGGAGTCCCCTCGGGGGCTTCGACACATTAAGGGGACCGCTTGCGATAAGCAAGAGGAAGGAGCGAGCGACGATAGGTCAGTATGCCCCGAATCTCCTGGGCCACACGCGGACTGCAATGGCCGGGACAAAGGGTCCCAACTTCGAAAGGAGAAGGAAATCCCCAAACCCGGTCTTAGTTCGGATTGTGGGCTGTAATTCGCCCACATGAAGCCGGAATCCCTAGTAATCGCGTCTCATTACGGCGCGGTGAATATGTCCCTGCTCCTTGCACACACCGCCCGTCACACCACCCGAGTGATGTCTAGGCGAGGCTATGTCCTCCGGATACGGTCGAGCCTAGGTTTCGTGAGGGGGGTGAAGTCGTAACAAGGTAACCGTAGCGGAAGCTGCGGTTGGATCACCTCCTGTGCAAACGCATCGTGGCTAGGCACCAAATCTATCGGGCTTATGTTATCGGGCACATGTTTATATAGGGGCCCGTAGCTCAGTAGGAAGAGCGCCCGCTTTGCAGGCGGGATGCCCCGGGTTCAAATCCCGGCGGGTCCATGTAAATGGACCTATCATGTTCATCGGTGCAGCCTTGGAGGCTTGCCTCCCAGGTGAAGGGGCCGAGTCTGGTCATCAGACGCTGAGGCCTTGCATAGGGTCGTGGAGCGCAATCTGATCCAGCGCCTAAGTAGGACCGGATACATTACACCATCTAGAGGATGGCTTGGCTCAAGACGCTGACGAAGGACGTGACAAGCTGCGATAATCCTGGGCGAGGCGCATGTGGCCTTTGAACTCAGGGTTTCCGAATGGGACTCCTCTCGTAGCAAACCTACGAGGCCCGGTAACGGGCAGGAACGCGGAGAATTGAAGCATCTTAGTACCCGCAGGAGAAGAAACCAATAGGGATGCCGTTAGTAAAGGCGATCGAAACCGGCAGAGAGCAAACCGAACCCCCGTAAGCAATTACGGGGGGATGTGGGGTTGGCATGCCGTATACAACCCGCCTCAGGGAGGCCGAAGTTCCCTGGAAAGGGACGCTATAGAGGGTGAAAGCCCCGTAGGCGGAACCTGAAGGGTTGTGGCATGCCGAGAGTAGCGTGCGTCGGATATCGCGCGTGAAGGTGGGAGGCATCGACTTCCAACTCTAAATACGTTTTGAGACCGATAGCGCATTAGTACCGCGAGGGAAAGCTGAAAAGTACCCTTGACAGGGGGTAAAAAGAGCCTGAAACTAGATGGTTATAGCCCGGCACGGCTCGAAAGGATTGAGCCTCTCCGAAGGAAACTCTCGTGAGGGAGGAGTACGAGGAGAGGGGACCAGGGTCGTGCCATCCGTGTTGAAAAACGGGGCGGGGAGTCCACAGTTATGGCGAGGTTAAGGGTTCGAAGCCCGGAACCGTAGCGAAAGCGACAGGTCCGCATTTCCGCAAGGAATGAGGGACGGGGTATGAAAGTGCCCGGAGTCATAGCCGTGGGACCCGGAACCAGTCGATCTAGCCCATGATAGGGTGAAGTCGTGCGAAAGCGCGGTGGAGGCCCGATTCCGGTGTTGATATGCAAATCACTCGGGTAATCTTGGGCTAGGGGTGAAAGGCTAATCAAGACTGGTGTCAGCTGGTTCCTCTCGAAATGTCTCGCAGGACAGCCTGGCCGGAGGTGGATGGCAGTATAGAGCACTGATTGGGTGACTGACTCCGAAAGGAGTTAACACTCTGTCAAACTCCGAAGCTTCCATCACCGTAGAAGGCCGGAGTGAGGGCGGGGGCGTAAGGTCCTTGTCCGAGAGGGGAATATCCCAGACTGGGGTTAAGGTCCATAAATGCCAGCTAAGTATTAAATAAGAAAGGCGTCCTCGGCCTCAGACAGCGGGTAGGTAGGCTTAGAAGCAGCCACCCTTTAAAGAGTTCGTAACAGATCACCTGCCGAGGTCAAGGGCCCTGAAAATCGACAGGGTTAAGTTGGCTACCGACACCCCAGAAGTCCGCAAGGATATTTAGTAGAGAGGCGTCCTGTCTGGGTTGAAGGAGGGGCGTAAGTTCCTCTGCACCGAACAGGATTGAGAATCCCGCTAGTAGTAGCAGCATAGTTGGGTGAAAATCCCAACCGCCGAAAGGGCAAGGTTTCCTCAGCAATGATCGTCAGCTGAGGGTTAGTCGGTCCTAAGACCATCCTTAACTCGAGATGGCCGAAGGGGAAACAGGTTAAAATTCCTGTACCACAGAGGTACGTGCGGCAACGCAAGTCCTCTCCCTGACGCTTCGGGGTAGATCAAGTAGGATCGTCTTCCTATCTAAGTGTTGAAACCTGGGGAGTATCGTAATGATGAGAACCAGGTGAATGCATGATGGAACTCCCGTTAGGGAGTTTTGGTCGAGCCCTGGAGCCCGTGAAAAGGGGAAGGAAAGGATCCTTTGTGTCCGTACCTAGAACCGACACAGGTGCCCCTAGGTAAGAAACCTAAGGCGTAACGGAGCAATTCAGTCGAGGGAATTCGGCAAACTAGCCCCGTATCTTCGGTAGAAGGGGTGCCTGCCCCGCGAGGGGCAGGTCTCAGTGACAAGAGGGGCCCGACTGTTTAATAAAAACATAGGTAACTGCTAGCCCGTAAGGGTGAGTACAGTTGCTAACTCCTGCCCAGTGCCGGTAAGTTAAACCCCGGTTCAACGGGACTAAGCTCCGGTAAACGGCGGGGGTAACTATAACCCTCTTAAGGTAGCGTAATACCTTGTCGCTTAATTGGCGACTTGCATGAATGGACGAACGAGGTCCCTGCTGTCCCCGACTGAAATCCGGTGAAACTGTTGTGCTGGTGAACAGACCAGCGACTCCCAACGGGAAAAGAAGACCCTGTGGAGCTTTACTACAGCTTATCGTTGTGGTATGGTGGCGGATGTAGAGCGTAGGTGGGAGCCTTCGAAGCGGTGTCGCCAGGCACCGTGGAGGCGCCAATGGAACACCACCCATCTGTGGCCGTACCACTAACCACTTCGGTGGGACACCGGTAGGTGGGTAGTTTGGCTGGGGCGGCACCCCCCTAAAAAAATATCAGGGGGGCTCTAAGGTCGGCTCAAGCGGGTCAGAAATCCGCTGTAGAATGTAAAGGTAAAAGCCGGCTTGACTGGATCCCGCGCAGTGAGGGATCCAGCCGCGAAAGCGTGACTTAACGAACCTCCGTGTCCTCCTCGGTGGGGGCCGGAGATGACAGAAAAGCTACCTCAGGGATAACTGAGTTGTCGCGAGCAAGAGCTCATATCGACCTCGCGGCTTGCTACTTCGATGTCGGCTCTTTCCATCCTGGGTGTGCAGCAGCACCCAAGGGTGGGGTTGTTCGCCCATTAAAGGGGATCGTGAGCTGGGTTTAGACCGTCGTGAGACAGGTTAGTTTTTATCTGTTGGGAGTGTCGGTCGCCTGAGGGGAAGGTCCATCTAGTACGAGAGGAACGGTGGGCCGTGGCCTCTGGTTTATCGGTTGTCCGACAGGGCATCGCCGAGCAGCTACGCCACAGTGGATAAGAGCTGAAAGCATCTAAGCACGAAACCACCCTCGAAAATAGGCGACCATTTCTCTGCGCATCGCGGGAGCGGCGACGTTAACGCGGCAGAGAACAAGGACACGGGTAAAAGACCCGGTTGATGGAGCAGGGGTGTACGCACCGAGCTTCGGCGAGGTGTTCAGCCCGCTGCCCCCAATAGTCCGAGGTAACCGGTCTGAAATGGTGTTGGATCAGGCGTCAGATCCGCGACCTGTGCAAGGCCTTGGTATCTTATTTTCCTCCAGAGGGGATACTATGGAGACCTTCAACGTCCAGGACAGGAAACGCTACTCCAGGGCGGGCATGGTCTCCGAGATCCTCTCCAAGACCGCCCGGTCGGAGATAGCCTACATGGCCTTCGAGCCGGGCCAGGGCACCGGGAAGGGCTCGGTCCATCCAAACTCTGACCAGATTATATATGTGGTCGAGGGGGAGGTGGAGGCCGAGGTCCAGGGCGAGAAGGCGAGGGGCGGGCCAGGGACCGTGATCCTAATACCTGCAGGGGCTAGGCACGTGATCAGGAACGCTGGGAAAGGGCGTCTCCTCGTCTTATCTATCTACGCGCCGCCGGCGTACTAGCCTTCAGTACCCCAGCACGAACCTCTTCCCCTTTATCCTGACACCCCTCTCCTCCACGACCCGCCCTATGGGCCTGGCCTCGGTCCCGTGCCTCCGGCAGACCCGGACCACCTTATCCACATCCCCCTCCCCGACCACCACGCAGAAGCCTACGCCCAGGTTGAAGGTCCTGTACATCTCCTTATCCGAGACCTTGCCCAGCCTCTGGATCTCCCGGAATACCGCCTGGGGCTCGGGGAGGTCGTCCAGGAGGAAGCCGTACTTAGTTATTCTATAAAGATTGCCGAAGCCGCCCCCGGTGATGTTGGCCAGCCCCTTCACCTGGGCCTTCTTGAGGATCTCCAGGACCTCCCGCACGTATATCCGGGTGGGCGTCAGGAGCTCCTCCCCGACGCTCTTCCCGTCGAATATCTTATCTCTTATATCGTGGGCCCCCAGGAGGACCTTCCGGGCCAGGGTGAGGCCGTTGCTGTGGATCCCGGAGCTCCCCAGCCCCACCACCACGTCCCCAGGCTCTATCCGATCTCCCATGACCATCTTGCGGATATCCACGATCCCTATGATAGTACCGGCCAGGTCTATGCCCTTGATCATCTCGGGCAGGACCGCCAGCTCCCCGCCGGAGATAGATATGCCGGCCTCCTTGGCCCCCTTCGCCAGCCCAACGCCTATCTCCCTCGCCACCTCCGGTTCGGGCTTCTCCACCGCCAGGTAGTCCACCAGGGTGAGGGGTTCAGCCCCAACGCAGATGATGTCGTTGGCGTTCATGGCCACCAGGTCGATCCCAATGGTGTCGTACTTCCGGAGCATCTCCGCCACCAGGATCTTGGACCCGACCCCATCGGTGCTTATGGCGAGGGCCCTCCTCCCGTCCAGCCTCACGATGCCAGAGAAGTGGCCTATCCCGGCGAGGCTCTCCCCCACCCGCCCCCTCCTCAGGCGCTCCGTCTTCCCGACGGCCCGGACGATATTCTCCACGGCCAGGGCCTTGAGATCTATATCCACCCCTGCCCTGGCGTAGGTCATGCCCATGGTTAAGGAATGGAGGGATGGGTATTAATCCCTTGCGCTACTTTACCCGGAAGGCCTCCAGGTTCTGGGGCGCCCGGGTCTCGCACCGGAAGATCTTGTAGAGGGTGGAGGCCAGCTCCGTGCACCGCTTCTCCTCCCCATGGCAGGTTATGATCTTCTCCGGCTTCGGGTTGATCCTCTTTACGTAGTTTATCAGCTCGTTCCTGTCCGAGTGCCCGGAGAAGCCCTCCACGGTATGGACCGACATATTCACCGGTATGGCGCGGGTCTTCCCGTCCTCGCTCATGGTGATCTCCCTCCACCCCTTCTGGATCCTCCGGCCGAGGGAGCCCTCGGACTGATAGCCGACGAAGATTATGCTATTCCTGGCGTCGGAGGCCCAGTTCTTGAAATATTCGATGGAAGGGCCGCCCGAGAGCATGCCGGAGGTGGCCAGGACGATACAGGGCCCGCCCCCTATGACCTCCTTCCTCATGACAGACCCCGTCACCCTGTGGAAGATGGGGGAAAGGAAGGGATTGTGCCCCTTGTGGAATATCTCGTCCCTGAGGTCCCTGTTGAGGTACTCCGGGTAGGTGGTGTGGATGCCCGTGGCCTCCCAGATCATCCCGTCTAAGTACACGGGGACCGGGTTCAAGGCCTTCTGGGCAGACATGTACTCGTCCATGACGACGATCAGCTCTTGGGCCCTCCCCACGGCAAAGACCGGCATCAGTACCCGTCCGCCCCGCTCCGTAGTCGCATTGATGTGCCTGATCAGCTCCCTCTCGGAGTCGATCCTGGGGGGGAATGGTTCCCCGGAGCCATAGGTGCTCTCGATGATCAGGGTCTCGAGTCTGGGGAACTGGAAATTTGCGGCCTCGAAGAGCCTCGAGCGCTGGAACTTCAGGTCCCCCGTATAGGCCAGATTGTAGAGGCCGTCCCCTATGTGGAAGTGGGCGATAGAGGCCCCCAGTATATGCCCCGAGTTGTGGAGGGTGAGCCTTATATCAGGGGCTATGTCCGTCACCTCGCCGTACTCCAGGGGGATGACGTGCTTGAGGAGCTTCTTGATGAACTTCCGGGGGTAAGGTGGGTTCTTTCCTTCCCTCTCGACGACGTCCAGGTAGTCCCACTGGAGGAGGAACATCAGGTCCCTCGTGGGCGGGGTGCAGTAGACGGGCCCCTCGTAGCCCATGTAGAAGAGGTAAGGTACGAAGCCGCAGTGGTCGAGGTGGGCGTGGGTGACCACGACGGCGTCCAGCTCCTGGAGGTTGAACTCCGGTAGGTTGAGGCTCGGGTAGGCGTTCTCGTCGCTGGCCGCTATATTGACACCGCAGTCTATGAGGACCTTGGACTCCGGTGTGTGGAGATATAGGGCCGTGCGTCCCACTTCCCGGAAACCCCCCATGGCACTCATCCGGATCCAGTAGGTCCCACGGGCCAGGGGGGTCCTGTGGATCCTCCGCCCTATCTTCCTCAGGATCTCCTTCCTCTCGTCACTGGTCTTGAGGAGCATCGCCCTGATGCTCTTGACGATCTTGGAGGTTATGGGGGGGTCGCGTCTTACGACGGGGGTCCAGCCTATAGACTGTTTTATATTAGCCAGGGTAGTGCCGGCCTTACCAATGACCAGCCCGGGCTTTGCGGACTCTATGATGGCCTCCCCGAAGTTGGGATCGAACTTTATATCGATGATCCCCGCCTCCTGGGGGACGATCTGCTTTATCTTCTCGATAGCACTCCCAGGTTCCATGAGGACCGAGGAGTCGGCGCGGATGACTATCCTCTTCCTTATGACCCTGGCGAGCTCCTTCACCACCTCCCCATTGGCAAGGGCGGAGGGGTTCTTGGAGTAGAGGACCACCTCAGGCCCCTCGAAATCCACCTTCGTGATGAGGGCGGTGGGGGGGATATGGTCTTTTATCGCCTTCTTTATCTCATTCAGGTTCTCTTCTACAGTCATGCTGCACCCAGAAAGGCCTATTTTTATCTTAATAACGGCTTTTTATGGCCCTTCCGGCTAGAAAAGTCCTAGAGGGACTTCAATATCTTCTCAACTTCCTCAGGAGAGAGCTTCTTCATACCCTCCTGGGTTATCTTGATGATATCAATACCGTTGCCTGTCATGGCGTCCCTCTCCAGGGCGGATCTGATGGCCCTGACCCCGACCTTCACGCCCTTCTCTACGGGCATATCCTCCTTGTAGCTGTCTTCCAGGACGCCGTAGGCCACGGGGGAGCCGGAGCCTGTGGAGACAATCTTGTCCTCTATGGCGCTCCCCAACGGGTCTATAGAGTAGAGCCTGGGTCCGTTCTTGTCCACGCCGCCCAGGATGAGCTGGACGATCATGGGGTAGAACCTGGAGGAGAAGAGGACATTTCCTGCCAGGGTAGCGGCAGCTTCCACGCTCATCTCCTCCCCCCGCCTCATCCTGTACAGCTTTGCCTCGGCCTGGAGGAGCCGTATGAGGGTCTGGGCGTCGGCCACGGCCCCTGCCACGGTGGCACCTATGTGCTTGTCTATGGTGAAGCTCTTCTGGACGATCTTGTGGGCCACCAGGGTCCCCATGGTAGCCCTCTTGTCGGAGAGGAGGACCACTCCGTCCTTGCATACGAGACCTACGGTGGTCGTTCCCTTCATGTATTCCTTCGCCTTCTCTATGGCCTCCATCCTCGATCCTCCGCTTTAAAACAAGTAAAACTAGTTTTCAAGGTATAGTTGAGTTTCCCCATATATAAGCCTTTTCCCCAGACCTAATCCATACATTCCCTCAATATCCCAGCCATCTCCAGGACCCTCTCCTCGCCCATCTCCAGGACCTCGAGCCTCTTCAGCTCCACCACCACCCCGGGCCCCAGGAAGCGATCGTACCTTGGGCAGGGGGTGAGGAAGGTGTAGCCCAGGTCCGTCACCAGCCCCCCCTCCTTGGCCGCCTCTGCGAACCTCCTGGGCTCCTCCAGCCCCAAGCCCACGCAGACTCCCCTCCTGCCCATGTGGATGGCCCCTGGGACCTCCTCCTTCAATATATCGGAGTACCCCACCAGCCTCCCCACCCTCCTCCTGGCGCTCCTCAGCTCTTCCACTATCCCGGCACAGGTGACGGGGGAGATCCTGCAGGCCGTGGCCACCTCGGGGGCGCTCCCCAGTAGCTCCTTCCGGTCGGTGGAGACGAAGCCGCCGGAGACCACGTTTATTATCTCCTGCGGGCCGGTGGAGCAGACGATGGCATCCGCATGCCTCCCATCCGCCAGCCTCTCGTCCCCTATGGCCCCTGAGGCGTCTTCCACTAGGAAGACGCCTTCTTCCCTGCATATCTTGCCTATCTCCCTCATAGGCTGCTCCGCCATGTAGCCTGCGAAGGAGGTGATGAAGAAGGCCTCGGGCCTAACCCTGGAAAAGGCCTCCCGGAGGCCTTCTGGATCTATAGCCCCCAGCTCTGTCCGCAGGGTCTCAACCCGAAGATCGAAGATATCGGCGTAGGCCCTGAACCCCTTCCAACCCCCCTGGTCAGGGACCAGTATCGGCCCTTCTAGGGCCGCCATGAGTGACATTATGGCGCAGTCCCCGCTGGCCAGGAGCTTGACGTACCTGTGCCCCGTCGCCCTGCATACGGCCCCCATGGCCTCGTGGATCTCCCGGTGCCTGGGGGTGCATTCCACCTTCGTCCCCAGGGCCAGCGCCGAGGCGCCCATAGCCTCCCGGGCTTCCGGGGAGGGCTTCCTGTGGGGAAAGGGCCTTGGGACCATCTTTTCTCCGACGAATCCCTAACGTCAGGAAAAAGTTTATCTACCACCCTGGCGTGAAGGGCCGTCATGGAAACCTGCGAGAAGTGCGGCAGCGCCGGGAAGATCAGGAAGTTCACCGATGCAGATGGCGCGGAGGCCAGGATAGGGGTCTACTGCGACCAATGCCTGAGCGGCTACCTCATCGATGTCTACAGCCGTTCCTCCGTGGGCGGTAGGCTCACCCCCCTGGAGGAGCGCATCGTGGGATCGACCTTCTGCTGGTGCGGGAACTGCAAGACGGTGGTAAAGCACTAAATACGCCCCACCATATCCCTTATCCTGTCCCAGTGGCTCCCGTGCCAGTATACCCGCCCGCAATCCCTGCACTGCCAGAACTCCGGGACCCTATCCAGGACCTCCTCCGGGACCTTCCCCTCTACCGCTCTCTTATCCGCCCTTCCCACCTCCCCGTTGCAGAGGGGGCATCTGGAGAAGGTCGGCTCCCCATGGAACTCGACCCCAGCCTCCCTCTTCATCTGGCGCAGCTGGTCCAGGATCTCCCCACTTCTGATCAGGACATACTGCACCCCGGCATTGGCCGCCTTCCGGCAGAGGTCCTCGTCCCTGGAGACAAGGACCCTCCCCCCCTCCGCTGAGGCCATCTCCAGGATCTCGTCGTCCTCCATCCCAGCCACATATAAAACATCGTAGCCGGAGATCCTAAGCCAGCGGGTCAGACGCCCAAGCATGGAGTCGGTAATGAGCTTCATAAAAAGTGTTAAGAAGGGGATAAGTATATTAATATCTAGGGATATCAATCCTCTGGCGGGAACCATGGACACGGAAGTCAAGGTCAGGGAGGCGATGACCCTCAAGGTGGAGACAGTGACCCCAGAGGTCTCTGTCCTCGATGCCGCCAAGCAGATGGTCAAGAAGAAGATCGGCTGCATCGTGGTGGTGGAGGACGGGAAGCCCGTGGGGATCGTTACCGAGTGGGACTTCTGCAAGAGTGTCGTTGCCAAGGACAAGAAGCCCAGCCAGGTCAAGGTCAAGGAGATCATGACCACCTCCCTGAGGACCGTGAGCCCTGAGATGAATCTCACAGAGGCTTCCAAGGTGATGGCCAAGTACAATATAAGGAGGCTCCCTGTCATAGAGAAGGGCTCGCTGGTAGGCATAATCACCAACAAAGATATCATGGCCATATCCCCGGAGCAGATCGCCATCCTGAAGGAACTCTCCACTATGAAGGAGGCGGTTGGTATCGGGAAGGAGGCCCCGGAGCGCGGGACCTGCGAGGTCTGTGGGGAGTACGGCGTCAAGGTATACGATGTAGACGGGGTCTACGTCTGCGAGAGCTGCAGAGAAGATCGAATGGTGGAGGAGTGACTTGAAGGTCGCCCAGGTGATGACCAATCGTCCCCTCACCGTAAGGGAGGACGATCTGGCCACGAAGGTGCGGTCCCTATTCAGGAAATCCGACTTCCGTTCCATCCCGGTGGTGGACAGGGAGCGGAGGCTCTTGGGGGTAATCACCAGGAAGGACATATTGGGCATCACATCCACCAAGTCCAACATCCCGGCCGAGGGGCTCATGTCCATCCCTATCCTCACCCTCACCCCCGCGGAGGATATCCTCACGGCCATGAGGCGGATGGCCGAGGCGGCCATCTCCACCGTCATGGTGGTGGAGTCCAGTAACAACATGCGGCTGGTGGGGCTGGTGACTGTCCAGGATATAATGAACGTCATCATAGAGAAGGGCTTCACACCCAAGAAGAAGATCATAGAAGAGATCATGACCAGGGATGTTGTCACCTGCACCCCCGAGGACCATCTGCCGAAGGTCTGGACCCGGATGGAGGAGACGGGCTACTCCGGTATACCGGTACTGAAGAAGAACAAGCTCATAGGGATCATCACCCGGAAAGATATATTGAACTCGGGATTTGCCAGGATCCAGAGGGAGGACGAGAAGGGGAAGGGGAAGTTCAACACCCCGGTGGAGAAGGTGATGAGGACCCCTGTCATAACCGTCAAGCCCGAGGACAAGGTGGAGGACGCCGTCAGGATAATGTACGAGAACAACATCGGGCGTATCCCGGTGGTAGCCAACAGCCGCCTCGTAGGTATAGTGGACAGGAGCGATATCATGCACCAGTACGCGGACAACTGAGCTCTTCGAAACTTTTATCTTCTTAGGGGTAGAAAGTAATATGGGGGATATTCATTCTCTATCTTGGCGGAGATAGGCATAGCGACACAACCTTTAATAAGCCATCCTCCCAGAAGTCTATTGCTTCGAGTTCATTCATCGTTGACCTAGGAGGCGTGAGATGCAGAAGGGATACGTAGATTCTAGGAAACCTCTGGACAAGACGAGCATTACCCAGGCGGGGGACCGAGGGTCCCTGGAGTTCAGCACCAGGCCGGCGGAGTACAAAGGCTCCATCATGTCCATCGCCAACAAGCCCGTGATCACGGTGCCCCCCACCATGACGGTCAAGGGGGCTGCCGAGACCATGACCAAGTACCGGTTCAGGAGGCTCCCGGTCACGGACCCAGGGACCAACAAGCTCCTGGGGGTCATAGGCTCCAGCGATATCATAGAGTTCCTGGGGGGCGGTGAGAAGTACCTCCTGATAGAGAACAAACACAACGGAAATTTCTTGGCCGCCATCAACGAGTCGGTCAGGGAGATCATGGTCACCGACGTAGTTACCCTGGGAACCGAGGCGAGCATAAAGGACGCCATGGAGCTCATGTCCAGCTCCCGTGTCGGCGGGCTGGTAGTAGTGGACGGGGGGCGGCGGGTTGTGGGCATCGTGACCGAGAGGGACTTCGTCTTCCTCCTGGCCAACAAGGTCGCTGGGAAGAAGGCCGCCGAGTGCATGACCAAAAAGGTGATGACCACCACTCCAGGGATGAACTTGGGAGATGCCACCAGGATCATGGTGAGGAACAGCTTCAGGAGGCTCCCGGTGATCTCCCAAGGCTTCCTGACCGGCATCCTGACCACCAGGATGATCATAGAGTACATAGGGAGGAACCACATCTTCTCCAAGATTGTCAAGAACCGGGTGGAAGAGGTCCTCAAGACCCCTGTGGAGGAGATCATGAAGGCCCAGGTACCAACGGTGGGTCCAGATACGGACCTGGGGGAGGTCGCCAGGGTAATGGAGGAGAGCGGCACCGGCACCGTCTGCGTGGTGGAGGACCGGAAGCTCCTGGGGATCCTCACGGAGCGGGACATCCTCAAGGCCCTGAGCACATAAGGGGGTGGAAGATGCCAAAGGTAGAGGAGTACATGACCGATGAGGTCGTAGCGGCCACCACCAACGAGACCATATCCCACGTCAGGAACCTCCTCCTGAAGCACAACATAAGCCGGGTCATCGTCCTCCAGGATGGCAAGCCGAGGGGGATGGTGACGAAGAAGGACGTCCTCCGGCGCCTGGCTGCTGGGGACGCCCCATGGAAGAGGAGGCCCCTGGACAAGATCACCCTCTCCAGGGTCATGACCCCCGGGCTGATAACCATCCCCCCCGAGGCCGATGTAAAGGCGGCCGCCAGGCTCATGCTCAAGGAGAACATCTCCTCCCTCCCGGTGGTGGGGTCCAACACCCTCTACGGGATTCTCACGAAGACGGACCTCCTGAGGGCCTACCGGGAGCACTACCAGGGGGCCTTCAAGACCCGGGAGCTGATGACCAGGAAGGTGATCACAGCGAACAGGCATCACACCCTGAGCCACATAGCGGCCCTCATGATGGAGAAGGGGATCGGGAGGGTGGTGATCGTGGACGGGCGGAAGCCCATAGGGATCGTGACCGCCAGCGACCTCTTCTTCGTTAACCTAGAGGACTACAAGAGGGGGATAAGCAAAAAGAGGGTCACATACGTCAGAAAGCCCAAGGTGGCCACCCGGCCCCAATACAGATACGTCCAGACCTTCCCCCTCGTCGTTGCGGAAGATTTCATGGCAACGACCCTCATCACCACCACCCAGGCCTCCGACGCCGCCGACGCCTCCGGCGTCATGCTGGAGGAGGGGATCTCCTCCCTGCCGGTGGTGGCGGAAGATGAGCTCAGGGGGATAATAACCAAGACCGATATCGTCAGGGGGATGTCGAGCCAGAAGAGAGGGAGGTGACTATGCGGGTTGAAGAGCTGATGACCCGGGATCTGGTGACGATAGACAAGAACAGAAAGCTCTCAGACGCCCTGACCATGATGGAGAAGTGCAGGGTCTCGAGGGTGGTAGTCACGAACAGTGGGAAGGCCTGTGGCATCGTGACGGAAAAGGACATAGCAGAGCACCTGGGAACTTCCCGCCACGGCAAGGCCCTGCCCTCCAGTCTCCACGTCTCCACGGCCATGAGCACCGATCTCATAGCCATAAAGAGTAGCGCAGACGTGAGAGACGGAGTGGAACTGATGCTGGAGAAAGGGATCTCCTCTCTCCTGGTGGTCAACGGGTCTGAGCCGGTGGGGATAATAACCAAGACCGATATCCTCCGGTGCCTCACGGACTCCGAGACACCCCTGGGTGAGATCATGAAGAAGGACCCCCTCACGGTACCGCCCAACAAGCGGATCGTCCATGCCAGGCGCCTGATGCTGGACAACCATGTCAGCAGGCTGATCGTGGCAGAAGAGGGGGAGGTGGTGGGGGTGGTGACGGAGGGGGATGCCGCCAAGGCCCTCTACGCCTTCAGGAAGACGGCCGACAAGCACCAGTACAACAGGGTCAGGAACCTCCTGGTGGGCGACGTGATGACCCAGGACGTCTTCTGCATGGGGACCTCCGACACCGCCGGAGAGGCGGCCAAGGCGATGCTGGAGAAGCGCTTCTCTGGCATCCCCATAGTGGAGGGCGAGAAGCTGGTGGGCGTAGTCACCAAGACCGATCTCATGAAGCTCCTTCTATAGCCATGGCTATGGAAGAGCTGGCGGAGCTGGAGGAGGTCTCCAGGAGCCTGGGGGTCGAGGCATGGAGGGTCAAGGGGGCCCTGAGGAGGGGCACGATACAGCACCTCAGGGGCGAGGAGCCACCGTCCCTGATCTTCCGGAAGGACATGGGGCCCATAGAGAGGGGCACGGCCGTCTTCTTGGGCGATGGAGTCGTGGTGATAAGAGGTTTCCCTAAGATAAAGAGGGCCTTCTACCTGAGATCGGCCCTCCGGAGGCACTTCCAGGGCGCCAGGGTGGCTGTGGAAGAGAAGATGAACGGCTACAACGTCAGGCTCTTCAGGCTCCAGGACCGTGTCTTCGCCC
>JACQPM010000138.1 GCA_016207475.1 Methanobacteriota archaeon
ATCTAGTGTCGATTCAACATGTACGGCCATGCTCAATATTTTTCCACGAAATTTTTCAAATTGTTCGATTTTCTTTTCCACTTTTAATTCCTCATTGGTAATCAGCGAGAGATTCTATTAGAAAATTTATCAAAGCCCAATCCCGAAGTACCCCATCCCCTGTTTTTTCACGGCATTCGGGTCCAAGACCCGCCGCCCGTCCACGATGACCCCGGGCTTCTTCATCAGCCCGGCTATCTGGGCCATGTCCAGGCAGCGGTACTGCTCATGGTCCGTCATGATGACGACGCAGTCCGCACCGGCCACCGCCTCCTCCAATCGATTGGAGAATTTACCGCCGAAGTCCCTCTTGGCGTAGGGGTCGTGGGAGAAGACCTGGCACTGGGCCGCCATGAGCCTCTTGATCAGCCCCTCAGAGGGGGTAGCCCGCACGTCGTCCGTATCCCCTTTGTAGGCGACGCCGAGGATCGATACCTTCGAGTTCCTGACCTCTTTCTCAACGGACCCCAGGGCCTCCTCCACCATCCTGAAGACGTGCTCTGGCATGGCCTCGTTCCTGGCCCTGGCCGCCTTCACCAGGCTGAGCTCCAGCCCGAGCTCCTGGGCCTTGTATAACAGGAAGTACGGGTCCTTGGGGATGCAGTGGCCCCCGACCCCCGGCCCCGGGAGGAGTATGTCCACCCTGGGGTGCATGTTGGCCAGGCGGATGGCCTCCAGGGCGTCCACCCCGAGCCTCTCGCAGAAGAGGGCTATCTCGTTGGCCAATGCGATGTTCACGTCGCGGTAGGTGTTCTCTATGACCTTGACCACCTCGGCGGTCCTTACATCCGCGGCCACGAGTTCGCCACTGGTTAGGTGCCCGTACAGCTCCACCGCCAGGGCTGCACTCTCCTCGTCTATGCCGCCCACCACCCTCCCGTTCTCTTGGATCTCCTCCAGGGTCCGCGTCGGGATGGCCCTCTCGGGGGAGTAGGCCAGATAAAAATCTGCGCCGGCCTTCAGGCCCGAGGATTCGAGGGTCGGGACGACGAGGCCCTCGACGGTTCCAGGCGGTATGGTGCTCTCCAACACCACCAGCTTCCCCTTCCCGAGGCCCTGGGCTACGGTCCTGCAGGCGGCCTCCAGGACCCTCAGATCGGGCCGCTTCACCTCGTCTATTGGCGTTTGCACAACTATGAAGACTACATCGCTCTCCCTGACGAGCCCCTCCAGGTCCATGGTGGCCCTGAGCCTCCCGGCCTCCACCCCCTGCCGCACCAGGAGGCCGAGCCCTTTCTCCTCTATGATGGGCTGGCCTTTGTTGACGCCCTCCACGACCTCCCTCCTCACGTCGCCTCCCAGCACCCGGAAGCCCCTGCTGGCGAAGAGCGCTGCAATGGGCAGGCCTACATATCCTAAGCCCAGGACCCCTACCACGCACCTCTTACTGAGGATCTTATCCAAGAGCTCTCTCTTCATCTACTCCCCCAGGGGCAGGAGAGAGTATTTTAAGCTTTCCATTGAAACGTTCCTCCTGAAGATATTTCCGGCCCGATCCTCTATTTTTATTGCCCTTGGGCAGCGGAAACGATTTCTGAGGCTTCCTAAACCTACATAAATCTCTAAAATAGCCTTGGAGAGCGATTATCGCTTCGCACCGTAAAACTCCTTCTTGATAACGAGCTTGTGGGTCCTTCCGGAAGGCTCCTTGGATATTATGGCCCTCCCCACCAGATCGGCGGTGATCCTGCTGACCTTGGGCCTGGAGAAGTCCGTCTTTTCAGGCAACTGGTCCTGGGTGAGCTCCCCTCCGCTCTCCAGGATCGCCCTGACCACCCGCTCCTCGTCCTCGGTGAGGAGGGTGTAAGGGACCCTCTCCTTTTTCCTCAGTCTGAGGATCCCCGCTACTATCACGACCCCGGCAAAGGCGCCGAAGAGGAAGAGCTTGTACCCGCCGTCTCTTGGGATCGCGGCCGCCAGGTCCCCGCCTTCCCTCACCACCACCACCTCGCCTACGGCGGATCTGATGGAATCCGTGGTGCCATCGGCCAGCCCTTGATCCAGGACGAGGGCCTTTTTCACCCTCAGGCTCCGGAGAGCTTCCGAGACGGACAGCGGCACCTCATCGGCCTTGACGAAGAGGATGGGATAGCCAGTCTTGGCTGCAAGCCGCCCGGCAGCCAGGAGGGCCCCGTAGTCCTTGCTCTCCCCGCTGGCTATGACCGCACCTTCCGACTGCCCGAAGAGCTCTACCGCCACCCGGGCCGATGTCCCGTAGCGATCCGCCTCGCTGATCCTGTGGGTAACGAAGCCTTCCCTCTCCAGGTCCGCCTGGACCGACGGGTAGATGGCCCTCTCCCCGCCCACGATGAGGACCCTATTGAAGCCGAAGCGCTTGTAGCCCAGGAGCTCCTCCTTCACCCCTGCGTCCAGCTGGTCAGGGGTGGTGGTGACTATGGGTATCCCGAACTTGTGGGAGTAGGTCTGGGAGATGAGCCACTCCAGGGGGAGGTCTGCCCTCACCAGGATGGCGTCGTAGGGGGGTTCCAGGGCCCCCATGGCCAAGAAAGCGAGGGAGACGAGGAGGAGACGCCTCATCGCCCTACATTGGAGGCATGCCCATGCCGCCCATTCCGCCGCCGGGCATCATCGGGGGCGCCTCTCCCTTCCCGCTCAGGGCCCCCTTGGCCGCTATCACGTCGTCTATCCGGAGGATCATGATAGAGACCTCGGTGGCGGACTTTATCGCCTGCTGCATCACCCGGAGGGGCTCCACCACGTTCTGTTTGTACATGTCCGCCGGCTTCCCTGTGGCCAGGTCTATGCCGTGGGTGGTCTTCCCCTTCTCGTGCTCTGCCCTGAGGCCTATGAGGGCGTCGATGGGGTCCAGACCGGCGTTCTCGGCCAGGGTCTTTGGGATGACCTCCAGGGCGTTGGCGAACTCGCTTATGGCCAGCTGCTCCCTAC
>JACQPM010000019.1 GCA_016207475.1 Methanobacteriota archaeon
GGCCTCTCCCAGGACCTCTACCAGTGGGCCCTCTTCCAGGGGGGCGTCCAGTTCTTCCTGGCGATCCTCTCCCCCTTCGCCATCACCGTGGTCATAGACGCCAGCAGGGACCTGACGGAGAGCATAGTATCCAGGGAGGTCTTCCTGGACATAGGCCGGGTAGCAGGGGGGATGGTCCTGGCGGCCTCCATGTACCTGACGGGTGAGATAAGGCTGGCCATCATCGGCTCTGGGCTCGCCCTCCTCCTCTACCCGTTGGTCCTGGCCAGGAACGGCCTCTACCCCGGCGAGCTCCGGTGGAGGCCAGATGCTCGATGAATTCCATCACCCCTCTCCCGTATGGGTTCTCGCAGACGTAGTCCGCTTCAGTTTTGAGCTCCGGCACCGCATTGGCCACCGCCCCCTTAATATCTGCGATCTTGAAGAGGGAAAGGTCGTTCTCCCCGTCCCCGATGCAGGCTAGGGTCGCATCGATCTCCATGGCGTCCAAGGCCCTCAGGACCCCCGAGCCCTTGTCCACGCCCCTGGGGAGTATCATCAGCGAGTCCCGGTTGTACTCCAGGGTGAGGTCGAGCCCCGCCAGGGCGGCCCTGGCCTCGGTCTCGTGGACCCTCTTCACAGAGACCACAACCTCGCCGGAGGAGAAGGGTATCCCCTTCTGGTCCAAGCGGTCTCTGATCTCCCCTGTTGGGCCGTTCTGGACGAAGGTCACGCCCCCCACGTACACAACGGCCCCATTCTCCAGCACCAGGGCGTCGCCGAGCCCCATGAGCCCGCTCTCCCTGAAGAACTGGAGCTCCCTACCGGAAGCTATGATCACCTCCATCTCCCCCCTGGCGCGCTCCAGGCATTCCAGTACATCTGCCGAGGGAACGAAGCTCTCGTCAGTCAATGTCCTGTCGTAGTCCACAGCCAAGGCTAGCCTCATAGGTACAGGTTCTCCTGGTGGTGTCCTGCGAGGAGGAAGAGGAGGAGGTAGTCCTTCAGGTGTCTCGTGAGGAGGAAGTTCTGCCTGACGTGCTCCCTCCCGTTCCTCCCCAGCCTTTCCGCAAATTCCTTATCCCTCAGCAGCTTCCTGATGTGGTAGGCGGCCCCTTCTACAGAATGGGAGAGGAGGCCGGTGTTCCCATGGTTTATCTGGAGGGGCATCCCTCCAACGGCGGAGGCCACAACGGGCTTCCCCTTCCATAGGGCCTCGCTGACGGTCAGCCCGAAGCCCTCCTTGATGGACTTCTGGACCACAACAGCGGCAGCCCTCTGGAGGGCGTTGATCTCTAAATCACTTCCCGAAGGCAGGGGCAAGACATGGATATCCCTGTCTGACTCCGCTTCTCCTTCAACCTCCCTCAGAACTTTCTCCCCTTCGGGATCGTCGGCAGCCCCCCCACCGGCCAGGACCAGCTGGCAGTCGATACGTCTCTTCACCAGCCTGTAGGCCTCGATCACCCCCAGCGGGTCCTTCAGCCTGTCGAACCTGGATATCTGGGCAACGATGGGCTTCTCCTGATTTATGTCATATTTCCTCAAGACCAATTCTATGGCCGACTCCGACAGCTCTTTGTTCTTCTCGCTGAGGGGGTCGATGGAGGGCGCTATGAGGTACCGCCTTATGGGGAGGACCCTGGCGAAGCTGGGGGCGGTGAATACCGAGGCGTCGTACTGGGCCACGAAGCTCCTGATGAAGGACCAGACCCTGCCGTCGGGGGCCGAGAGGTCTATATGGCACCTCCAGATCCAGCGGGCCTTGGACCTCTTCCGTCCCTTGATCATGGCTACAGGCTGGGGGTCGTGGACGAAAATGATATCATCGGATAAGGAGATCTCCTGCAGATTTTGCTGCGTCGTCTCTAGGAACGTGGAGAAGTCTTTCTCAGAGAGGTCTACTGCCGCTCCATGGAGGGCGTTGTGGAACTTCTTGGTCACCTCGAAGAAACGCTCCCCACCCTTCATGACATTCCACCTGGCGTCTATCCCGAGCTCTTTCAGGAGGGGGACCATACGGTGGAGGATCTCTGCTACCCCCCCGCCCACCGCTGTGGAGTTTATATTCTGCACCACTGTACCCGACAGCTTCTCGCTCAGGAGCCGCAGTTCTTCTATCACTTCATCCCCAACTATGGCTCTGTACTCCTCCAGCCCGACCATTACCCCTTCACCCTCTCCTCGACGAGCCCTATGAGGGCCTCCCTCAGGTTCTCCAAGGTATAGGTGTAAGGATTGAGGGAGGAGATCTCATTGGCCAGTTCCTCGTCCCCGACACTGTCCGCTATCCAGTGGGAGAAGTCGTTCTTCTCCCTTCCGAGCCTCAGCCTTGCCTCGAAGAGGTGGAAGTAGATCGAGCAGATGCCAACTTTCCTCAAGGCCTCCAAAAATTCCTGGAGGTTTGTCGCAGTGTAACGAGTCTGGGCCACGACCAAGTTGGCCTTGATGAAATAGAACTCCATCCCTCCGGGGGCCTCCCTCAATGGAGGCCCTTTGGCGAGGTAATCTTCGATCGTCTTCAGGATCGCCTGCCGGAGGAGGGGGATGGAAGAGAAGTCGCATGTATCGATGCCAGCTAAGCACTCTCCGAGGGAGGCTTCCAGGAGGACCTCCCCTACCCAGTGGGCGAAGTCGCTGGGCGGTTCTGGGGTGAGATAGTGGTGCTCCTGGAGGAAGTTGTGGGTGTGGTAGTAGATGGAGGAGTCCGGTACCTCTCTTATCCCTTCGGCAAGTTCCATTATGTTTATAGCCTTCTTACCGGTATATTCTGGGAGGATGAACCTGGTATAGAACCTGAAGGGTTCCATCTATCTTCTGAACTCCTCGACGGCCTCCTTCAGAACCCGGAAGACTGCCTCCGAACCCTCCTCGATCCAGCACCGCCTGGAGGTATCGTACCCCTTCCCCCCCATCTCTCCCCCTCTTGCCGGGTCTTTCAAAATATGCTGCACCTTATCCGCCAGCTCTCCGCTGTTCCTGGGGGCGAAGGTGAAGCCGTTGACCCCATCGATTACGAGCTCTGACGAGCCTGCGCCGGTGCTCACCACCACAGGCTTCTTGTAGAGCCATGCCTCCACCACCGTAAGGCCGAAGCCCTCTCTGATGGAAGGCAGGACGGCGATCTCGCAGAGATGGTAGAGGGACCTCAGCTCCCCCTGGCTCAGGTAGCCGGTGAAGGTTATATGGTCTCTAACTCCCAACTCTTTTGCCACGGCCTCCAGCCTCGACCTCCAGACTTCGCTCTTCGGGTGGGCCAACCCGCCCTTCTTGCTCCCGGAGAAGCTCCCGTTACCAACCAGGACCAGTCTGGCATCAGGGAACTCATCCACCACTCTCGCAAGGGCCTCGATGGCCGTGTCCTGGCCCTTCATGCCGTCCATCCTGGCCACAACGGCTATCAGCCTATCCCTCTCGCCCAAGGAGAACCTCCTCCTGAAGCCCTCTATCTCCTCGTCCTCGGGCTTGGTCCACTTCCCCTGGTCCACATACGGGTAGATCTGGTGGGCCTTCCCCCTATACCCCGACCTTATGAGACCCTCCAGGTCCCGCTTGCAGCTCACCACCACGGCGTCGAAGCCCTCCATGCCCCTCAAGATGAAGTTCCGGACATGCTTAGAGACTTTGTCCAGTTGGAGGGGGATATGCCACCGGAAGACTGCCGGCGCCACGAGGCCTATCATGGCCCCAACCTGGAGCTGCTGGAAGTCGTGGATGTAGAAGGCGTCCACCTCAGGAAGGATCTCGAGCATCTTCTCGGTACAGAGCCAGTTGTACTTGGCGAAGGCCGCGAACTCCCTCATGTCCAGAGGAGTTATATTCAGATTATGGGTCTCCTGCCAGATCATCTCCTTGCAGTGGGCGTAGGAGGTCAGCTCTTTAGGCTCGAGAAGGATGCTGTGCATCGTTATCCCGTTGGAGACCACCCTCTCGGGCCCCGTGGGGTTCAGGGCGATCCAGTGGGGGTTGTCCGTCTTACCTTCGGCCATCAACCTCTGGAGTAAGGGATAGAGCATGATCGGGACCCCTCCAGGGGTGAACTCGTAGTCCTCCCCCTCAGAGAGCATCTCCAGCGGGAGAGGGTCCGGTAGGTTCCCGTACTTATCCAGGAGGGCGTTGTACTCGATCTTGAACCTCACCAGGGGGGTCTGGCTGTTGAGGCAGAGCCTCAGTTTATCCATCTTCAACACCTTCCCGCCTGGGGATGGAGATCCTGACGGGATAGGATATTTCGATCCCTGCGTCCCTGTACCTGGCCGTGAGCTCTTTTATGAACTCGTGGATGACCAGATACTGATCCACGAACTTTTCCACCTGGAGGATGATGGAGAACTCTATGTTGGACTCGCCAAAGCGGTTGTACCTGATGAAGGGTTCGAACTCCTTCACACCGCCTGGGACCTCCTGGAGGATCCTCTTTGCAGCTTCCACCGTGACCTTCTCCACTTTTGCCAGATCAGAGTCATAGCTCACCCCACATGGGATGACGACGGCCATCAGGGGTTCCGGGAGGTAGTAGTTAGTTATGACGCTCTGGGCGAGCCTGGAGTTCGGGATCACCACCACGTTGTTGGGGAGGGTCCTGATCCTGCAACTCCTCCAGCTTATATCCTCCACATAGCCGGAGTCCCCGTTCTCCAGCCGGATGTAATCCCCTATCCTGACCGGCTTGTCTGTCACGATATAGAAGCCGGCGAAGACGTTGGTCAGCGTGTCCTGGAGGGCTAGGCCCACGGCGAGAGTCGCCACCCCAAGGCTCGCTATGAGGGGCGTGACCTCTATCTCCAGCTTGTCCAGGATGGCTATAAAGGCCACCGCATAGATGAAGAGGGCCACGACTTTCTGGGCCATGGGGCGGAAGCGGTGGTCCACACCTATCTTGGAGGAGTACCACTCTATGAGGATGTAACCAACCCTGACGGCAGTGCATGCCAGAATGGTGACGAAGAGTATGGTGGCGAGGACCTGCAACTCCTCCCGAAACCCTGCCAAGGCGTCTATGTTCCCGAAGGCCAGATCTACGCCCAGCAGTATGACCACCCAGTAGAGGGGGCCCTTAATAGCCCTGAGGATCTTCTCGTCCAGGTCGGTGCTGGTCTTCTTGGCCAGCTCCAGGAAATAGCTATCTACGGCTCTCTGGAGCAGTCGGGCGGCTATGGGGGTGAGGATGAGGATGGAGACGGCTATAATCAAGTCTTCATACAACGCCGCTTCTTGCCACCATACCACCAATGCAACCCTCCATGCAACCCAAAAGGTAGTGCATAGACTAAAAAATTTAACGTTGTTCTATATTCTTGAGTTGGGAAACCTATTTATTTCATGAGGGAGAATCTTTCCTTAAATGAAATACCCGACCATAATCGCCACCGTGGGTGGGGAGGGGACCAGGCTGTACCCCATCACCCTGAACATCTCCAAGCCCCTGGTCGATATATGCAACCAGGCGGTCCTGACGCGGATGCTGGAGCCCCTCGTCCTCCAGGGGTGCCGGCGGGTCATCATGGCGAGCAAGGGCTACGAGAATACGGTCCAGCTGAATAAGTACTTCAAGTCCGGGGCTGGCTTCTTCAAGCGTCTGGGCATAGAGGATGGGCAGGAGTTCGAGTACCAGCCCAACTACGAGGATAAGGGGAGCGGCGACGCCGTCCGATGCTGCATGGAGTACTACGGCGTGAAGGGCGACGCCCTGGTGGTGAGCGGGGACAACCTTTTCGATATAGAACTGGACGCCATCCTGAGGCAGCACAGGGAGAAGGGGGCCCTCCTGACGATAGGCCTCAAGGAGCTGGGCCCCCAGGAGGACGTCTCCCAGTTCGGTGTAGCGAAGCTCGACAAGGACATGAAGGTCTCGGCGTTCGTCGAGAAGCCCAAGCCTGGCACGGAGCCCTCGAGGCTCATAAACACCTCCATCTACGTCTTCTCCCAGGAGATAAGAAGGGTCTTCAGGGAGATGGGAGACCGGGTCAAGGACATAGGGAGGGATGTCATCCCCTACCTGACGGAGAGGGGGTACCCAGTCTACGGGCACATCCTCAGAGGGTACTGGGCCGATGTGGGGACCCCTGGGCGGTTCTGGAGGACCTCGATGGACATCCTCCATGGCGAGCTGAAGAACATCAAGCGGGAGCACGAGTACAAGCCCGGCCAGTGGATCCACCCCGATACGGTCTGCAGGACAAATGGCTTGGGTGGCGTGAGGATAAAAGGCACCGCGCTCATAGGGAGGGCCTGCCAGATAGGCAGGAACGTGACCATCGAGGACTCCACCATAGGCCACACCTGCATCATTGAGGAAGGCACCACCATAAGGGAGTCGGTGGTCAACAGCTTCGCCAACATAGGGAAGAATACGATCATGAACAGATGCATCCTGGGGAGGTACACCACCGTGGAGGAGAACAGCCGGATAGATGCCGAGATCGAGGTGGAGTTCCCGGTGGCCTCCCAGGATAGGATCCCGGTGGTGGGCGGCGGTGGGGTGACCATCGTCAGGAACTCGGTGATAGGGCCCGGGAAGCGCGTGGCGCCCATACACCAGTCCCACAGGATCCTCTCCACGGGCCGTTTCATGGAGCTGGGGTATGACAAGGAGAACGTCTACTTCAGGGAGAGGGTCTAAATGGAGAAGCGGCTCAAGGTCAGGGCCTTCGACATGGAGGTAGGGAAGTACGAGGTCACCCTGAACGAGGAGGACGCCAGGGATATGGGCCTCCACCTGAGGGACAGGGTGAGGCTCTTCACCGACCATAAGGAGATCACGGCCATCGTCAATACCACCAGGACTATAGTAGGGAAAGGGCAGATAGGGCTGCCGTTGGAGGTGACCAGGACCATCGCCGTGAAGGAGGGGGGCGAGATCTCAGTAACCCCGGCCGAGCGCCCCAAGTCCGTGGAGTGCATCAGGAGGAAGATGGACAGGCAGCCCCTGACGGAGGCAGAGTACAGTGCCATCATCAAGGACGTCGTGGGGCACAACCTGAGCGAGATCGAACTCACGGCCTTCATCTCGGCCCTTTACATAAACGAGATGACCATGGACGAGATCGCGTACCTGACGCGGCAGATGGCCATGAACGGCGAGATGCTCGACCTGAAGAAGAAGCCGGTCTATGACAAGCACAGCATAGGTGGCGTCCCGGGGAACAAGATAAGCCTCCTGGTGGTCCCTATCGTGGCCGCTGCCGGGCTGACCATCCCAAAGACCTCCTCCAGGGCCATAACCTCGGCCTGCGGCACGGCAGATATCATGGAAGTGCTCGCTCCCGTGGTCTTCAACGCCCATGAGATAGAGGAGATCGTCAACAGGACCGGAGGTATCATAGCCTGGGGCGGCGGTGTCAACCTGGCCCCGGCAGACGATATCTTCATCCAGGTGGAGTATCCCCTCGCCATAGATCCCCGGAACCTGATGATCTGCTCTGTCATGGCCAAGAAGTATGCCGTGGGCGCGAACTTCGTGGTCATAGACATCCCCATAGGGAGTGAGGCGAAGATCCATGACATGGAGGCAGGGAAGCGCTTCGCCAGGTCCTTCATAGAGCTGGGAGAGCGGATAGGCATAACCGCCGAGTGCGCCATCACCTACGGCGACAAGCCCATCGGCCGAGCCATAGGCCCCGCCCTGGAGGCCCAGGAAGCCCTGCGGGCGCTGGAGAATCTACCGGCCCCGAGCAGCCTCCTGGAGAAGGCGACGGACATCGCAGGGATCATACTGGAGGCCGGTGGTGTGGCCGGAAAAGGCGCTGGGAAGGGCGCAGCTATGGAGTACCTAAAGTCAGGGAAGGCCCTGGCCAAGATGCGGGAGATCATAGGTGCCCAGGGGGGCGACCCCAGGGTGACATCCAAGGATATCAAGGTCGGGGGGCTGAAGGAGGCCATCACCTCCACGGCCGAGGGCTACGTGACCCACATATCCAACAAGGCCATCGTCCAGATAGCCAGGGCCGCCGGCGCGCCGAAGGACACGGGGGCTGGTATAGCCCTCCAGGTCTCCAAAGGGGTGAAGGTGAAGAAGGACGACCCCATCTTCGAGATCCACGCGGAGTCGGAGTACAAGCTGGAGCAGGCCGTCCGCCTGGCCAAGCAGCTCCATCCCATCGTCCTGGAGGGGATGCTCCTGAAGAGGGTCCCTGAGTTCCCGATCTTTGAGTACTGACCCGCTTTCAATCCCTTTCCTGCCGCTCGGCGTAGAGGAGCATATGGTTACGATAATAGCCGAACTCTGGTGAGACCTTGTATAGGGAGTTGAGTTCCCCCTCGTGTCGATTTTTCAGCTCATAGACCTCTTTGGGGGAGAGGCCTTCTTTCACTTGGAAGTCGCAGGCAGCGTAGAAGGGGTTTCTGCCCGTCTTGATCTCCCTGACTTTGAACCTCTCGGGCGTCCGATACACAGGGGAGTCGATCTCGAGGGTGAAGATCGACTGCCCAAGAGTACCTATATGCACCCGGTTCCTCTTCAGAAACTCTAGGGTCTCCAAGAACTCTTCTCTCGTCTCTGTGGGGAAGCCAAAGAGGACGAAGGCCATGTTCCATATACCGGCCTCCGAGGCCGCCCTGAGGACCCCTTCCATCTCTTCCACTTTCGTGCCTTTCTCCATGAGGTCGAGGAGCCTCTGGCTCCCGGATTCCACACCCCAGAGGATGGCCCTCGCACCTGCCCGGTGCATCTTCTGGAGGAGGGGCCTGTCGAACTCGTTCGTCGGCTTGGCCAATGCATAGAAACGGACTCCGAGGTCTGCAGTGATGAGACTATCAGAAAGCTTATCGAACTGCTTTGGGTGGATCATCTCATCGACGAAGGAGAAGTGGTTCACCCCGTACCGTTTCTGGAGGCTTTCCATCTCTCCCACCACCTTTTCCACCGACTTGACCCGGTACCTCAGGTAGGACTTGTAATGGACACAGAAGGAGCAGCGGCGCCAGTAGCATCCCCGGGATGCAGCGATGGGCAGCACGGGGGAGGGGGAGTAGTAATCAGTAAGATCAAAGTCTCCGTAGTCTGGGGGCTGGAGGGCGTCGAGGTCCTCTGCAACCTGGCTTTCGGTCTCGAAGATACGACCACGCCTGTAGACCAACCCAGGGATCTTCGATGGATCATCAAAACCCTCTGCAAGGGCGGCCAGTGGGACTTCTCCCTCTCCCACCACGACATAATCGATGAGGCTACCCACATCTATGGAGTGCTCCTTCACATTCAGACTCCCGAAGAAAGCCTGCGGGACCGAGGAAGCCGCCGGCCCTCCGGCTATGATGGGGATCCCCAGGGGCTTGAACTCCTTGGCGAGGATAAGAGCATAGAGGATCTGTTGAGTGAACAGGAGAGAGAAACCGACCATCTCGGGCCGGTAGGCCCTTACCGGTTCGATGAGCTCCGAGAGGAAGGCCTCCATCCACGTCCCTTTCTGGCCGTAGAGGCCTTGGGAGGCTACGTCGACGAACATCTTGTCGAGCTCATCGAAGGCGTAGCGATAGAAACTAGCGTACTGGTTGTACCTCCTGGCCACGAAGAACTCCTCTCCTTTCCTTCCTCTCAGGACCTCAGCACTCCGGTCGAGGAGGATCTCATTGACGGGGGGAGGTAGCCGATTCTCCAACTTCATGATGATCTCCCCATCCATTACCTTGCGGATCATCAGCTCCCGGTACCTGAGGTTGAGGTCGAAGCCCCGTACCTCCGCTCCCTTCACCCTCAGATGTGCAAGGAGCTGGGCCAGTCCCAGGGGAGGGTTGGTGGGCAAGACAGAGGGCGGGAAGATGAGGGCGATCTTGGTCATGGCTCGGCTCTTAGGTCCCTACACAAGAAAAAGATTTCCATCACCGGTAGGCTGGAAATAGGAAGCTCTATCCTCCACCTGAGGGGATGGCGGCCCGTCATTATCCGCCCTTGGGCTCCTCTTCCCCGCCCGTCTTCTCCCCGGGATTGCCAGCCCCCTCTGCGGTCCTGGCCCCCTTGGCCTCCGCCTCCTTCTCGAGGCGTTCCTCCATCAGCTTCTTCTCTTCAGCCATGACGTGTCCCACACGCCCGATGGCGGCTCTCTCCAGAACCTGGATGAAGGTCAGGAGGATCAAGAGCATGATGAAGAGGGCGACGGCGGCGAAGATGGTAATCCTGTCGACCGGTACGTCGGTGTAGACGATGGCCATGACCACGTAGGCCGTCAGGTTGACGGGGAGGGGCGAGGAGATGAAGAAGGCGACCCTCCTGGGGAGGAAGTGGAGGAAGTTGGCGAGCATCAGGAGGAGCGCCTCCAGGGCGACGCCGGCCACGATGAGGGAATGGACGGGCTGAAGGAGGTAGTTCTCAAAGGAGGGCGGGACCGTGGAGTGGTAGATGTACCGCATGAGGTCTATGGAGACGAAGAGAAGGGCGACGGTGTTCCCCACGGCGGTATTCCATCCGAGCTCTTCCCCAGGATGTAAACCGAAGTAGAGGGTCATGAGAAGGGTGATGACCGCCAGGGGGATGACGAACCAGATCATCTCAGGGTTTACCACCGGAGCTGCCAGGAGGGCCAGGACCCGCTCCAAAATTAGGTCGCCCAGGGGGCCCAGCATGACCGGTAGGGGCATGATCTTCCTTAGGTCCATCCAGGCTAATATACTTTTCCCGCGCTCTAGGGGAAGCCTAGTATGGTAGGGACCACAGTCCCTGTTATCGATGGATTGGTTCGAGACCGCCATGGGCTTCAAGGAGACGGCCTCCGGGAGGCTCTCCCCCACGGACTTCCTGGAACTTGAGCAGTGCGAGCCACCCACGGCCTGCAACCTCCCCAGGAACATAGCGGTCCAGGCGAGAGAGATACCCGCAGTCTACAAGGTCCAGGACGAGTACGCGGGGGGGAGCGGCTTCCGGTACTTCATGGACGGCGTCCAGCGCACGGTCCTCTGGCAGCACTACAACTTCGATGGGGCCCAGATACCGGTCTTCCTCCACTTCTCCGGCGCTGTGATCCTGGAAAGGGTCAAAGCCGACCGGTTCGTCCCCGTGGACTCCCTCTACAAGTCCGCCGTCCTCCTTCCCACCTTCCTCTACGAGAAGTACGCAGATACCGAGGGGCTGGTGGATACGGGGGCGGAGAGGTACTGGGACCTGGGGGATATAAGGGCCAGGGCGGGCGCGAGGTCCAGAGACCTGAGGCGGGGTATCGAGGAGGAGCTCCTCCTCCACTTCCTCGAGACCAGGGAGGGGGCGATCCTCCTCAAGGACGGGAATATCCTGGGCACGACGAGATCGTCCCTGGTCATAGGCCTAGTCAAGACCCACCAGACCCTATACCTCCAGGAAGGCTATCCCCTCCTCCAGCAGCTCATCTGGGGGATGGGGGAGTTCTACCGGTCCATGGACTTCTCCCTCCAGCTCCAGGAGGGGTCCAGGCAGAGGGTCGGGACCTTCTACTTACGGGTCCATCCACCCTCCCACCCGGAGATGGGCCTCCTCAGGGTGGAGTACAACCCACCTTCGGTCCCTATCGATACCCTCGCCTCCTGGCTCATCGCCGAGAGGTGCATAAGGGCAAATTCCTCCCGGTGGGACCGGCAGATCTACCCCGTCCAGGCCTGTGAGGACTACCTCAGGACCCAGCTTCCACCTCTCCACCAGATCCAGGTCATAGTGAGGTCCTTCTGATGAAGACCCTAGGCACGGTCCTGGGAACCAGGGGGAGGCCCAACACGCCCAACGAGTTCCAC
>JACQPM010000141.1 GCA_016207475.1 Methanobacteriota archaeon
CTTTCCTTACTATTATAAATAATTTATCTTTTTTGGTCCTGATGCATTCCCTGCTAGGTGATGCGTTGGCGGGTGGTGCCAGTTACCGCCCTTTCTAGGAGGCTCATCCACTTGTTGTTGCCGAGCTTCAGGTTTATCTTCGCCGCCTCTGTCGGGGTCTTTCCATCCAAAGCCTGGTGGGGACGCACAAAATTATAGTAACTCCTGAAGCCGTCTGCTATCGTCTGGGCGTTGGGCACATCCTTCAGCCCCGCATCACTTTCCTTTTTTTAAACATTAGGCGACGTTTACTTTACAGCTCGCTATGGAGCAAAGAATTTAAACCCCCGGGGCGATTCTCCCTCATGCTCGCCACCAGGGTCTCCACCATCCAGCTCCAGAACCCCACAATCCTGGCCTCAGGGGTCCTGGGGTCCTACGGCTCTTCCATCCGGCGGGTGGCCGAGAAAGGCGCGGCAGCGCTGGTGACGAAGTCCCTGGGGGTGGAGGCGAGGACCGGGCACAACAACCCCACGGTGGTGGAGCTGGAGGGGGCCCTGATAAACGCCATGGGCCTCCCCAACCCCGGGTACAAGGCCTTTGGAGATGAGATAACAGCGGCCAAGGCTGGCGGCAGGCCCATCATAGGCTCGGCCTACGGCTTCTCTGTGGAGGAGTACGTGGAGGTGGCCAGGGGCCTCGAGGGCTACGGCGTCGATGCCGTGGAGCTGAACCTCTCGTGCCCCAACGTGGCTGATACCGGCACCGAGTTCGGCCAGGACCCCGAGCTCTGCTCGGAGGTCGTGCGGGCGGTGAAGGGGGCCGTCAAGATACCTGTCTTCGCCAAGCTGACGGCCGAGGTGGGGGATATCGTGGAGATAGCCAAGGCCTGCGAGGAGGCCAAGGCCGACGGTGTGACGGCCATAAACACCCTGCGGGCCATGAAGATAGACGTGAGGGTTAGGACGCCGGCCCTCGGGAACAGGACGGGGGGGCTGAGCGGGCCCTACATAAAGCCCGTCGCGGTGCGGTGCGTCTACGAGATAGCGCAGGAGACCGATCTCGATATAATAGGGTGCGGTGGGATATCGACGGGCGAGGACATAGCCGAGTTCCTCATGGCCGGGGCAAAGGCCGTGGAGATCGGAACCGGGGTATGGCTTAGGGGGATAGGGGTCTTCAAGAAGGCCTCCGAGGAGCTGGAGAGGTTCATGCAGGACTACAAGTATTCCAGCATCGAGGAGCTGGTCGGGGCGGCCCTCTGAGATGCTCGAGAGGTTGGAGGCCCTGGGGAGGGAGGTCCCCCTATCGCCCCTCCAAAAGATCCTGCTCACCACCGACGGGTCCGTGACGCGGATCCTGGAGGCCCTGGCAGGACCGGTGCGGGTGGAGACGGTGGTCCAGAGGGTGGTGGAGGCCGACGGGGAGAGGGCCGGGCTCCTGGGTGTTGAGGAGGGGGAGGAGCTCAACTACAGGGTTGTCACCCTCCTGGGGCGAGGGCGCCCGCTGGTCAGGGCCGTCTCCTATACCCCTCTGAAGCGGCTTAAGCCGGAGTTCCGGGAAGAGATCATGCGCCGGGACCTCCCAATAGGGGCGATCATGGCCAGGCTCAGGATGGAAGCGAGGAGGGAGGTGAGAGATCTCGGGACCGCCAAGGCCGACGGGGAGCTGGCGGGGGTCTTCGGGGTCGGGGAGGGCTCCCTCCTCCTCTGGAGGAACTACCACATCATCCACCAGGGGACCATACTGATGAACATAACGGAGACCTTCCCCTACGAGGCCTTCCGGTGATGTCCACCGCCATCAAGGTCGAGAACCTCTCCAAGGCCTTCTGGTCAGGGAACGTCAGGATCCAGGCCCTCGACGGCGTGGGCCTCCAGGTGGAGGAAGGAGAGATCTTCGGCCTCCTCGGACCAAACGGCGCAGGGAAGACCACCCTCATAAGCATCCTCTGCGGCCTGACCACCAGGGACTCGGGGCGCGCGGAGATCTTCGGGATGGACGTGGAGCGGGATCTCCCCAAGGTCCAGGAGGTGATAAACGTGGTCTCGGGCTTCTCTGGGGTTATCCATGCCATCACCCTGGAGGAGATGCTCAGGTACTACGCCATGCTCTACTCGATCCCGGAACCTGAGGAGAGGATAGACGAGGTCCTCGCGCTGGTGGAGCTGGAGGATAGGCGGGCCGAGTGGGTCAGCCTCTTCTCCGCGGGGCTGAGGCAGAGGTTCTTCCTGGCCAAGGCCCTGCTGAACAGGCCCAGGGTCCTCTTCCTTGACGAGCCCACCGTTGGCCTGGACGTGGGGATGGCGGTCAAGATCAGGGAGATGATAAAGAGGCTTGGGAGGGAGGGCTACACCATCCTCCTCACCACCCACAACATGTTCGAGGCCGAGGCCCTCTGCGGGCGCATAGCCCTGATCCACAAAGGGAGGATAAGGGTCGTGGGGACCCTCCGGGAGATCAAGGGGGCTATAAGGGAGGAGAAGGTGATCGAGATCTCCACCGACGGGGGGGCGGAGTTGTGCGAAAAGCTCCAGACCCTGGAAGGGGTGATCTCCTGTGCCCGGGACGGGGGGAACGTGCGGGTGGTGGTGGACGACTACGGGCGGATGAAGAACCTCATGGCCCTCCTGGCTAAGGACGGGCCCAGGGTCTACTCCATAAGGCTCGTGGAACCGACGCTGGAAGAGGTCTTCCTGGAGCTGACGGGAGAGGATCATGGGCGCCGTTAGCAGGATCTACTCCCAGGTCTACAAGAATTTCAAGACCCTGCGGGGGTCCGCCTTCAGGCTCTTCGACGTCCTCGCCTGGCCCTACATCCTCCTCTTCTCCATCACCCTCTTCGTGGGCTTCGTGGGTGGGAAGCGGTACATGGACATGGTCATCCTGGGGATCATCGGCTGGCGGTGCGTCTATCACCTCCAGATCGACATGGTGACGAGCCTCACCGAGGAGTACTGGAACAACTCCATCCCCCACCTCATGGCCTCCCCCATAAGGCGGCTGGAGTTCATCCTGGGAGGGGCCATATCCGGTGCCGTGAAGTTCCTCTTCGTCCTGGCCTCCTACCTGGTCATAGGCCACTTCCTCTACGCCTTCAGGGTGGAGGACTACGCCCTCTTTGCGACGGCGCTCCTCTTCCTGGGGGTCTTTGGCATCGTCCTGGGGATGATCAGCCTGGGCCTCATCTACATCTTCCAGGAGGACGCCTTCACCGTGGCCTTCCTCCTTCCGGATGTATTGGTCCTCCTCTCGGGCGTATACTACCCCACCACCGTCTTTCCGGAGCCGGTCTACACCCTCTCCCAGCTCCTGGCCTCCACCTACGCCTTCGACCTCCTCAAGGCGATGGTGGGGATGGGGAGCGTGAGCTTCGGCCCCCTGATCATCCTCACGCTGGTCTGGCTGGGTATAGGCCTGGCCTTCAACAGACTCGCCTACAACTACGCCAGGAGGAGGGGCAGGCTGGCGAGGCTGGGCTGAGATGGGCGTGCGCGTAACTACTCCGTCGAGGGTCCACATCGGCCTCATAGACCTCAACGCCTCTATAGGGCGGATGGACGGGGGGATAGGCATCGCTCTGGAGGAGCCCAGGATCAGGCTCAGGGCCGAACCTGCTGAGGGAATAGAAGCCACCGGCCCTTTGGCCGAGAGGGCGTCGGCCGCAGCCAGGAGGACTATCGAAGCCCTTCACCTGGACCGGGGCGTCAGGATCGAGGTGGAGGAGGCTTACGGGCAGCACCTGGGGCTGGGCTCCGGGACCCAGATAGCCCTGGCAGCCGGCAGGGCCGTGGCCCTCCTGAACGGCCTGCGGCTCGATGCCTGGGAGATCGCGCGGATCGTGGGGCGGGGCGGGACATCGGGGATAGGGGTGGCGGCCTTTGAAGGGGGAGGATTCATTCTGGACGGAGGGCACTCCACGAAGGTAAAGCAAGGTTTCGCCCCTTCATCGGCCTCCAGGGCCCCTCCCCCGCCCCTCCTGGCCAGGCATCCCTTCCCCTGGAAGGTGGTCCTGCTGATACCGAAGGTCCCGGGGGATTTCCACGGGAGGCTGGAGCGGGATATATTCCAGCACCACTGCCCCATTTCGAGGCAGGAGGTGGAGAGGGTGAGCCACCTCGTCCTCATGGGCCTCCTCCCGGCCCTGGCCGAGGCGGATATAGCTGCCTTCGGCAGGTTCGTGAACGGGCTCCAGTCCATAGGCTTCAAGGGGATAGAGGTGGGCCTGCAGCCTCCCGTAGTGAGGGAGCTCATGACCTACGCCAAGCGCTACGCTCCTGGCGTAGGTCTCAGCTCCTTCGGCCCCACCATCTACTGTATCCTGGAGGACGAAGGGCCCCTCCTCGACGCCCTGAAGGGGAGGGCAGAGGTGGAGAGGGTCATCGTCACCAGGGCCAACAACAGAGGCGCTGCTATAGAGGTAGACCAGTAAGTTTAGCAGCGCCTACCGCCGGGAAGACCTCCCTCGCACCCTCGATGGGGCCGTAGAGGAGGAAGTCCATATAGAGGGAAGCCAGGGCGTTGAAGGCCCCCACAGCTCCCACCCCCGGCGCCTTCCAGGTGGTGGTCACGTTCCCGGTACCGCAGCCGATAGGGTGGCGGAGCGCCTCCCTCGTCTTCATGGCGAGCCTCGAGAGGGAGGCAAGCTCCCTGGCCTCCAGGAGGAGGAGGTCAACCAGAGGCATCAGCCTAGCGGACCGGGCCTTCCGGAGGAGCCCAGGGAGGAGCTTGCTCCTCTCCTCAATCCCCAGCCTTTTTCTCCCCACCTGGGCCGTGAAGATGACCCCGTACCTCACGCCCAGATCCCTGAGGGCCTCCAGCTCCTCCCGCTCCGTCCAGGGGGCGATGCTGTTGTATACCGCTCGATCCCCAAGGCCGATCTCAAGGGCATGCCCGGCGCCGGCAAGCCTCACCCCGGCATCCACCGCATCGATGAGGATGGGGCCCTCGGTGGCCTCGGCCACGAAGTCTATATACCTAACCATGGCTTCGGGGGTCTGGGCCACCACGTCCAGGGCTGAGCCAACTCCAAAAGCCCCAGCCAATAGGTCCTGGGCCTCTATCAGCCTCCGGGCCTCCTCCAGATCGAACAATCCTCTCCGGGGGTTCTTGACTATCCCGTGCCCCCAGTAGAAGATGGAGCCCACCAGGAGGGTCTCCCCCTTCTTGAGCCTGTATGCCCATCCCCTGCCCATGCTAGCCCCAGGGGTCTGCCGCGTCGCTGTAGCCCTTGCTCTCCCAGTAGCCCGGCTCTTTCTCCTTGGTGAAGGTAATCCTCGCCAGCCACTTGACGCTCTTGTAGGCATATTTCCCGGGGACGATGAGGCGGAGGGGCCCCCCGTGCCTCTGGGGCAGTTCGCCCCCATCCAGCCGGTAGGCCAGGAGGGCCCCTTCCAGCTCCTCCAGGGCGAGGCTGGTGGAGTAGAAGGTGGCGGCCTGGAAGGTCGCATACCCCCCCTTGGGCCCCGCCATCTCCACGATAGTCCCGAAGGGGACTCCCTCCCAGAGGCAGTCCTGGACGCTGACGCCGGTGACGCAGTGGAAGTCCATGGTGGCGCCGACCTTGGGCAGGGCCAGGAGCTCCCCGTAGGTGAGCTTGAGGGGCCTCTCCACAAGGCCCGTGACGGTGAGGTCCCAATTCACCCCGTCGAAGGGTGGCACCGTGTCTATGTGGAGGACCGGGAGTTCCTCTGCCCACCTCTGGTTTGGGGGGAGCCTCTCCATGGGATGACATCACCGGGAGGATTTATAAATCTCTCCGGTGAGGGCTATCCATGCGCCTCGGGAGGTTCCTCCAGGGTGGGAGGGAGGTATATGGGGCCCTGGAAGGGGACGGAGTCAGGGTGCTCAGGGGCCCCGAGGAGAGGGTACCTCTGGAGGGCCTCACCTACCTCCCGCCCGTGGAGCCCACCAAGATCGTCTGCCTGGGCCTCAACTACGCAGACCACGCCAGGGAGCTGGGGATGGAGCCCCCCGAGGAGCCCATCATCTTCCTCAAGCCCCCCACGGCCCTGGTGGGCCACGGGGGGTCCATCGTCTACCCCAAGGCCACCCGCAGGCTGGAGTACGAGGCGGAGCTCGCCCTGGTGATGGGGGCGCGGTGCAAGGACGTGAAGGAGGACGAGGCCATGGAGAAGGTCCTGGGCTATACAATCATGAACGACGTGACGGCCAGGGACCTCCAGAAGCGGGACGTCCAGTGGACGAGGGCCAAGTCCTTCGATACCTTTGCCCCTCTGGGGCCCTACATAGTCACCCGGGAGGAGATCCAGGACCCCCACGCCCTGGGGATCGAGCTGAGGCTCAACGGGCGGAGGATGCAGAGCTCCAATACCCGGAACTTCATCTTCCAGATACCATACGTCGTCCACTTCGTCTCGGAGGTCATGACCCTCAACCCTGGCGATGTGATAAGCACCGGGACCCCGCCGGGGGTGGGGCCCATGGTGCCGGGGGACGAGGTGGAGATCCAAGTCCAGGGCATCGGGGTCCTGAGGAACCACGTGATCTGATCATGGGGTACCTGGAGGAGATCGTCAGGGAGGTCAAGGCAGAGGGCGGCCGGAAGAGGCTGGGGGAGATAAAGAGGCGGGTGGCCAAGAAGTACCGCCTCTCGAGGGTCCCCGCCAACTCGGAGGTCCTGGCATGCGCCCGGGGGGATAAGGACCTCGTCCAACTCATGCGGAAGAAGCCCGTGAGGACCGCCTCGGGGGTGGCGGTGGTGGCCGTCATGGCCAGGCCCTACCCCTGCCCGGGTCGGTGCATCTACTGCCCCAGGGGGGAGGGGGCCCCCCAGAGCTACACCGGGAGGGAGCCCGCGGCCCTGAGGGCAGGGAGGCTGGGCTATGACCCCTACCTCCAGGTCACGGACAGGCTGACCCAACTCTATAACGTAGGCCACCCGGTGGAGAAGGCCGAGCTCATCGTTATGGGCGGGACCTTCCTGGCCCAGCCGGAGGAGTACCAGGAGGAGTTCGTGAGGCGCTGCCTGGAGGCGATGAACGCCTTCGCCTCGGTAGAGAAGACAGGCACCATGGCCGAGGCCCAGGTCCTGAACGAGGGGGCCAGGGCGCGGAACGTGGGGATGACCTTCGAGACGAGGCCCGACTACTCCTCCCCTGCCCACGTGGACAGGATGCTCGCCATGGGGGCTACGAGGGTGGAGCTGGGGGTCCAGACCCTCTCAGACCAGGTCTATGCCAGGGTGGAGAGGGGGCATACCGTGGAGGACGTGGTAAGGGCCACGAGGGTGATAAAGGACGCCGGGCTGAAGGTGGGGTACCACATGATGCCCGGCCTCTTCTCCAGCCCCGGGGAAGATCTGGCGACTTTTCGGAGGCTCTTCGAGGAAGATGGCTTCAGGCCTGACATGCTCAAGATCTACCCGACCCTGGTCCTGAAGGGGACCGGGCTCTACGACCTCTGGGAGCAAGGCCTCTTCGAGCCGTACGGCGACGAAGAGGCCTTGGAGCTCGTCGCCCAGGTGAAGCGGCTCATGCCGCCCTGGGTGAGGACGATGCGGATCCAGAGGGACATACCCAGCGACCTCATCGAGGCGGGGGTGAGGAAGGGCGACCTCGGGGACCTGGTGGCCAGGAGGATGAGGGAGAGGGGCTGGCGGTGCCGGTGCATAAGGTGCAGGGAGGTGGGTCACCGGGGCCTCAAGCTGGACCCTGGGAAGGTGGAGCTCTCGGAGGAGGTCTATAGCGCCTCTGGAGGCACCGAGCACTTCCTCTCCTTCGCAGACCCGGGGAGCGATACCCTAGTGGCTTACCTGAGGCTCCGGTTCCCCTCGGAGGAGGCCCACCGCCGGGAGGTTCAGCGCGCCGCGCTGGTGAGGGAGCTCCGGGTCCTGGGGCAGACGGTGCCGATAGGGGAGAGGGAGGAGGGGGCGGAGCAGCACCGTGGCTGGGGCAAGGCCCTCCTGGAGCGGGCCGAGGAGGTCGCCAGCGCTGAAGGGCGGGAACGCCTCCTCATCCTCAGCGCCATAGGGACCAGGCCCTACTACCGGAGGCTGGGGTACAGGCGGGTGGGGCCTTACGTGGGGAAGGAGCTCTGAAATATCTCCCTCTCAAACGGTGCAGATAGTTTCTCTAACTGAGAGGAATATTCTCCTTATTATAGGAAAAATATTTATATTAAAGGTACATATTTTTCCACATGCCGGAACCTACGGCAGATCGCCTGGCGCCGGGCCTGAACAGGAAGAAGGCCATCACCCTCCTGAAGGTCCTGGAGGACGGCCGCGTAGCGGACTCGGACCTGATGGGGGCCCTGGGGCTGAGGTCCGCCAACTCCGCCTCCTACTACCGGAAGGACCTGGAGGAGCAGGGGATCATAAAAGGATATACGGCGGTCATCGACTGGCGGAAGCTGGGCTACTCGACGGAGTTCCTGGTCCTGATGGAGGGGCGGGACATGGAGTCTAACTTCAACATGGAGAAGGAGCTGGTCGCCTCCCTCGAGGACTATGCCAAGGAGAGCGGGGATGTATTCATCCTCCCCAGCGGGAACGGGCGCGTGGTGGTCTCGAGCATCATTACCTGCTTCGGGGAGCGCCCCATGACGGTCCTCCTGGGCCACGCCACCTCGGAGCAGGACGCCATCGTCTTCTCCCGCTATTACATAGCCGAGAAGTTCACCGACGCCAAGACCACCTTCCTCCTGGTGAAGGGGAAGGGGGTGGAGAACTACCGTATCCAGAAGGACTACCTGGCCTTCATGAAGGGCTCCTTCACCGAGAAGGGGCTCCTGGAGCTCCCGGCGGAGTTCAGGAAGCGCTTCCCGTCCCTGGCGGCCTCGAAGGGGAAGAAGTAGTTTATTGATAATCCGCATACCGAATCGGTTGGCAAAATTCAAATATCCAGCCCACTACTCTCTATACATGCATGATGGAACGTGCATGAGCAAGCAGGATAATTTTCGGGTGAAATAGGAACATGGCCCAAAGAAGAAAGCAACTCATTACGCGGATTGTAGTTGGAATCGCAATCGTGGCCGGAAGCTTCTTCTTGATCTCGGGCAGTAGTAAACCCGGTGAACTTGATCCATTCGTGCAGTGCTTAAAAGGCAAAGGAGCTGTTTTCTATGGCGCATTCTGGTGTTCGAACTGCCAAGATCAAAAAGTGATGTTCGGCAAATCTTACAAATTACTGCCCTATGTAGAATGTTCAACGCCGGACGGAAAGAAACAGCTTCCCGCATGCCAGGAAAAGGGGATCGAGGGCTATCCCACCTGGGAGTTTGCCGACGGCAGTCGAGAAACCGGCATAGTTCCACTAGAGCGCCTCTCAGAGAAAACTGGATGTCCACTTCCCCAATAAACCTATGTCTCTCGTAACGATCGTAAATCAGGTACTCTCTTCACTGACGATTGTAGGTCAGGTCATCATCGCTTTATTGCTCACTTCTCTGATACGAAGAAGCTCTATGCTAGATTTTTTAAATAGAAACGCTCTGCTCTTTTCTTTTATCGTTGCATCAGTAGCCACACTGGGAAGCCTGTTCTATTCAGAGATTGCCGGATACGAACCCTGTAAGCTCTGTTGGTTCCAGCGCATCTTCATGTATCCACAGGTGGTCCTCCTCGGCATGGCGCTCTGGAAGGAGGATTGGGGCATAGCCGATTATAGCATAGCACTGTCTTCCATCGGCGCACTGATCGCTGGCTACCACTATCTCCTCCAGACCGGACTGGCGTCATCACTTCTGTGCTCCGCTGTGGGGGATTCAGCGGCGTGCTCGCAGAGATTTGTCTACCAATTCGGCTATGTAACTATCCCGCTGATGGCATTAACCGCTTTTATACTCATACTTCTTATGCTTACAAAAAAGAAAGGCTAAGAGTTGCCAGTTATCAGAACGCGGGAAAATCAGGTAGAAGATCATTGAACTTCCACCTTCTCGGGCCTATTCTGCTCGTTGTTTTTAATATTCAGAGCTTCCGATCTCTCCTCATCCCATCCAGGACCCCCCGGTGCCGTTCGCACAGCCCCCCGCCCATCTGGGCCTCTAGGAGCTCCTCCTGGGTGTGGGCGTTGTAGAGCCGGCACCTTCTATCGGGGCAGAAGGGTTCCAGCCCCAAGAGATAGAAGGTGCCTTGGAGGGCGTAGCCCTTCACCACCTCCGTCGTTCTCCCATCATCGTAATCCAGGAAGCGGCCCGCGAACTCCCTCGAGAGCTCTTCCTCCACCCCCTCGGGGACCGAAAGGCCCATCCCCCTGGCCCTCCCGTGGGCGAAGAGCTTTATGTAGTACTCCTTGGGCTTTGCGGGGGCCTCCACTAGGCCCGTGGTGGAGACGACCACCAGGGGGTAGTGGCATATGATCGTCCTCCCGTGATACCTCCGGTCATCCGGGTTCCACGTGGCCACCATCCGGCTGGTGACGACGAGCCCCCCCTTCAGGAGGCCCAGGTAGAGCCTGGCGAGGCCAAACCCCTCGTAGACGTTCCCCAGGTCCTTCTGCAGTTTCTGGGCTCTGCCCATGGCCTGGGCCTCCCGGGCTATCTCCGCGGGCATGGATTCCTTGGAATTCTCCATCTCCCGGCTGAAGTCCCTGACCCTTATGGCCGCCAGCCTCTCGGTCCACTCACCGCCCCTGGGCCAGGGGACCTCCCCTGCCACCTCCGCGTCGATGGGGAGGAGCCCCCTCAGGTAGCCGGCCACCTCCCTCACGTCCAGGACCTCAGGGGCCCCATCGGTGCGGATATCCAGGCGCATGGACCGAGTTGGACCGCAGGGTTTTTAACCTTTGGCGGGGATGGGATAGCGTGAGCATCCAGGAGCTCCTCTTGGTCCTGGCGCTCCTCCTCTTCCTCTCGGGGGGCAGGGTCCTCCCGAGGGTGGCCCGCTTCCTGAGCACCCTGCTGAGGGGTAGGGAGCCGGCGAGGGCCAGGAGGATAAGGGAGATAGCCAGGAACCTCGGTATAGAGACCAGGGGGAAGGGGGAGGAGGAGTTGCTGAGAGAGATAGAGGCCAGGTCCCGGGTCTTCGTCGTATCGGAGCCCTAGAGGGCTAGGAAGGCCAGGGCGGCCAGGACCATGGCTGCCCATGCCACGGGGCTCCACCCCAACACCTTGGAGCCGTCGAGGGGACCGAAGGGGATCATGTTGAAGAGGGCCAGCCAGGCGTTGACCTTGAGCCCCACGGCCCCCAGGATGGCGTAGATACCGTCCAGGGTTCCCAGGCCCAGGAAGAGGGCCGCCAGGGCGATATTGGTCAGGGGGCCGGCGGCCGAGATCAACCCGTTATCCCTCCTGGAGAGGTAGCCGTTGGAGATGTAGACGGCCCCAGGGGCCGCGAAGACCATGCCGAGGGCCACGGCCAGGAAGAAGGCCACGATCAGCCCGGTCTCCCACATCCGGTACTCAGCCCAGCACCCGTAGCCCTGGGCCACGAACTTGTGGGCCAGCTCGTGGAGGATGAAGGCAGAGCCCACCGCCACCAGCATCATCCCAAGGACGAGGGGGAAGCCCAGGCGGTAGAAGGGGCCCATCCCCCTCATCACCCATGCGAAGGAGAAGCCTATCACCAGGGCAGATATGCCAAGCTCCTTCCACTCCTCCCCCGAGAACCTCAACGCCTCACCTCGGCAGATATATCCAGCTCCGCGTAGTATAGGAGGCCCACCTCGGGTGGGAAGAAGATCCCGCCGTAGTCCAATATCTCGCCGTTTGCCCTCCTGCCGTTGAACTCTATCTCTATGACATCCCCCTTCCTCCCGCCGGTGAGGGCCCTGGCCACGGTCTTCTGGACGAAGATCCCGTGGACTTCCTCCCTCTTTAGGGTTATGAGGACCATGTCCCCCATCCTCACCCCCCTCACCCAGACCAGCTCCTTGAAGATGAAGGGGGAGAGGAAGGTGGCCCCCAGGGAGAGCAATATCTCCTTCCTCAGGCCCAGGTCCAGGAAGGAGTAGCCCACGAAGAGGAGGCCCATGAGGAGGAGGTAGAACTTGAAGAAGCTTACGATCCTCATACCAGCCCTCCGAAGGCGCCCTTTAACAACGGCAAGAGGATCTTGGGGAAGGAGTAGAAGGTCCCCAGGGAGGAGCCTATGTTGGCGAAGGCCGTGACCAGGAGGACCCGGAAGGCCTTGTTCCCGTAGAGCTCCCTCAGGCTGGCGGCCTTGAAGGCGGTGGAGACGTCCCCCACCGTCACCCTCCGGACCTTCATCTCGGCGATGCCCGCGAACCAGCCGGCGGCCAGGAGGGGGTGGATGGCGGTGACGGGTGCCACCACCATCCCCACCAGGGCCGAGAGGAGGCTGCCGCCTACCAGGAGGACGGCCAGGAAGGTCGGGACGGAGTGGTAGAGGACCCACTGCTGGAGGGGTGCTCCCAGAGATATCCCACGGTAGAAGGCCAGGACGAAGGTGAGGAGGAAGAGGGCCGGTATCCCGTACTTGAGCAGCGTGCCAAGGCCGAACCTCTTCCGCGGGACCTGCGAGAGCTCCTGGACCTCGGGCAGTCCTTCGGGGCGGGCTAGGTGCTCCTCTATCCCCTGCTTGTGCCCTGCCCCCACGACGACCAGGATATTCCCATAATCCTTCTGGAGCCCGAGGATCCTCTGGGTCATGTAGGCGTCCCTCTCCTTTACCAGGACCTCGTATATATTGGGGGAGACCTTCTGGAAGCCCTCCAGGACTTCCGCCACCTTCCCCTCCCCCCTGAGACCCTCCACCTCCCTGCTCACATCCTCCCCCGACATGGAGAGCCCCAGGAGGAACTCCTTCACCACCCGGAGCTTCTCCACCAGGCCCATCCTGGCCGAGGCCCTCCGGAGGGTGACCTCCACGTCCCTGTCTATGAGGGCGAAGGGTATCCCCAGCCCCTGGGCGGTCTCGATGGCGGTGAGCATCTCCTTCCCGGGCTTCACCCCCGTCTCCTCCCCCATCCGCCTCTGGAGGTAGGAGAGGAGGAGGTTGGCTATGAGGACCAGGGAGTTCTTCTCCTTTATGAGGTCCAGGAGGGGCACGTCCCGCTGCTCCTCCCTCAGCCCCATGTACCTGGTCGGGCAGAGCTCCACGGCCACGATGTCGGGCCTCAGCTCCAGGATCTTCTGGCGGACCTCCTCCACGCTCTCCTTGGAGATGTGGGCGGTCCCTATGATGGTGATCATCGCCCTCAGAAGAATATTATAACGAGTGAAAATGGGGAACGTTGAATCTCCCGGCATCAGGGTTGGGGGCTGCGATAAAGAAGAATTAGATTTAAGGTCGATGGAGAATAGGAGTTTGGATTCGTACTTTTGTTTTAAGGGATTTTCATCTTTTTCTTAAAGTGATAGCTTTATATCCGAAAATCTCTCAACGATCTCGCATGGGCCAAGTCATCGATTCCTTCAAAAGTTCTCTGGTCATTGTGCGAGATAACCCCGTGATATTGGGGGTGGCATTCGTGTCTGGATTACTAGGGCTCGGAGGTCTTTTATGGGAGTCTTTGGAGGCCTTTTCGCTCGTCGGTTCGATTCTGTATGCGATACTTTTTTTCATCGGCCCCTTCTTCGCAGGCGGTCTCCTCGGCATGGTGGTGGAAGCTACTGAAAAGCCCACCAAACTATCGACTTTCATAGAGGCGGGCAAGAAAAACTATGTTTCGCTCCTCAAGGCAGTCATCCTATTTTTTGCGATTTTATTGGGTTTGATAATTGGAACAGGAATTATAGTCGGTCTTCCAGCCGGCGTTGTACTTATCCTCCTGCCTAAAGGTGCCCCGCTTTTTAAGTTGATATTCCTCCTTTTCATCGCGACTATAGCGGTCGCAGTTTTTCTGATAGCAATGATGCTCATTCAATTCTACGATATCGGCATCGTCGTCCACCATTACGGCGCCTGGGAAGCGTTCAGGAAGAGCTTCGCCTTCGCCAGGCCACGGCTCTTGAGCGTCTTCTATTATTCGCTCTTGAAGGACTTCATCGGGTTGCTCTTTGTGATACCGATTATAGCAACGCTCGTTTATAGCGCGCTCCAGACGGAGGCGGGGTGGAGAGGACTTGCAGAAGGCCCCATATTTACGAGCATGTCGATGCCGTCCATCGTGCTCTATCTACTAATTTTAGGGACTATCGGCATGGCGATTGTGACGACTTTTCACGGCGTCTTCTATCTCCGGTCCCAGGGTGAGAAGTCCTCATCCCAATGAAGAAGTAACTTTTATATGCCCTGGGACCGATAGGCTGGTGGAGGTTCGCCATGGTAAAGATCGGGATAATAAAGACAGGGAATATCGCCACTTCCCTCATCCTGGATCTCCTCCTGGACGAGAGGGCCGACAGGAAGGACATCGAGGTGCGGGTGGTCACCAGCGGGGCGAAGATGACCCCCGGGGAGGGTGAGAAGGCGGTGGAGAGGCTCCTCCAGGAGGAGCACGACCTCATACTGTATTCCACCCCGAACCCGTCGGCCCCGGGGCCCACCAAGGTCATCGAGAGGCTGAAGGGGAGGAGGGCCGTCGTGGTGGGGGACGCCCCTGGGATAAAGATCAAGGACAAGCTCGCCGAGGC
>JACQPM010000020.1 GCA_016207475.1 Methanobacteriota archaeon
CCAGCTGCCTGTCCTCGTCGAGGTGGCGCTGCATAGGCAGGTGCTGCGACGTCTTGTAGTCGTGGATCTCGTAGTGCCCGTCCCCCTTCTGCGCCAGCCTGTCTATGAACCCCCTCAGCTTGTAACCCTCTATCTCTATCAGTATCATCTGTTCCAGCCCGAGGGTCCTGCTCTCGTTGAAGGGCTTATACCGGTTGTAGTAGTCGGCTATGCACTTCCCGCCCGTGTCGCGGTAGTTCTGCTCCGTGTACTCCTTGCGGACTATCTTCACGTCCTCGCTCCAGTTCTTGGCCCAGGTCTCGTCGTAGTATGCGAGCAGATCCTCAAGCGCATTTACTTTCGAGAGCTTCAGGTCCCTGTAGAGCTTCTCCATGGCCTCGTGCACCCTGCTGCCCATGAAGGCCTCTACCGTCTCCACCTCCGGCTCCAGCTCTACCTTATCGATGTAAGAGTACTTGTACTGGAGTGGGCAGGTCTCGTAGGTTGAGAGGCGGGAGTGGGAGTATGTGGGCATTGGCGGGGAGGAACCTTCTGATCAAGATGCTTTGATTTCCTGGAGTACCCAATCGAGCGTTTCAAGAAACTGGCTTAGCGACGTTGCATTTCTAAGTGAAGACAAAGGAATTTTAGGCCGCCTAGTGATCGCATCTGTTGGAATAGTAATACCTGGAATCTCATTCAAGCGCCGTAGCAATTCCAGACGCTTGGAGTCGTTGTCAAATGGTGGCCTCGTTTTCATCACCTGAAACTGAACTTCCAAGCTTCCATAAGTCCAAACAGAAATCAGCCAATGCAAAGTGCCCTTGTGATTCAACAAAGGGAAGAATGAGCCAGACCTCCTACCTTTACCCCACCAGATCTCATCTGTTTTATTATTCGCCCATTCAAGTATCCTTCTAGCTACTTCGGCGTCTTCAGCACCCGGTTTTGCTTCCAACTCCTTGAAGAAAGAAGTCTCGTCCCACTGCCTTCCCTCACCACTAGCGCCAGATTTCTTCTGTTGCGCTTCCGCTGTCTGCCCAATGAGTCTGGGAACGAGAGTCTTCAATCCCTTGCCAACGTACTGCTTTATCTCGACTGCCAACACCTCAGCGGGGTCCATCTGCCCATTCAAAAATTCCACCACTCGCCGGAGTTCAGCGGGGATCTCATCAGCCACAAAGACTAAGCGCACCCTGCCCGCTTGGAGGTTGGTCTTGGCCTTTTGCCAGAATTCTTCCGGGTTAGACTTATCGCCCAGAAATTCATTGAGCACCTGTTCAGGGTCGAGCCCTCGGACTTCGCAATTTGCTTCAAACTGAGCGTGAATTGCCTCTACTGGCCAATAAACCACCGCATTGGCGGCGTAGTCTAGCATTTGGCCTACGACTTCTCGCCGGATGCGCGTGTCGCTACTACGCTTGACTTCCACCAGGGTCGGAATCGCATCTTGGTCAAGAAACAGATGATCGACCGACCATCGCCCGACACCGTCTTCCTCAGATGGTAATGGTGCCTCACGCGAGATTAATAACCATCGCCTTGGTGCGGCGCCGTCTATCTGATCTCCGGCCAACAGACTTGGGTATTTGGCGAGCAGTTCCTGTAGTAAATCCTCAGAGTCGTATGTTTGTCCCGTCATTTCGACAAGCTGGCCGTTATCTTGGATCAGAAAAATGCCTCCCTTCATACGAAGCCCCAAACTGAAATTCCCTTTATACCGATATATACCTTCTTATGCCCTGCATGAGCGCAGGGTTCTGGTCGTACTTCACCTCCACCCCGGCGTCGATGAGCCTCTCGTCCTCCGAGTACCTGTTCCCGGCCTGCTCCTTGTCCACGACCACCTTCACCTCCGCCCCGCGCTCTTCTTACAGAAGTTAATATAAGCAATAATGCCTATGAAGTCCTTCTCTCTCCTGGGGCGGGAGGTAAAGGAGGCCCTGAGCGACCTGGGCTTCCGGAGGCCTACGGATATCCAGGAGCTGGCAATACCCAGGATTCTGGAGGGCGGGAACGTCCTCCTCATAGCCCCCACTGGGATCGGGAAGACGGAGGCCGCCCTATTGCCGGTCTTCCACCGCCTCGTGGAGCTCAGGCCCAAGGGGATCAGCGTCCTCTATATAACGCCCTTGCGGGCGTTGAACAGGGACCTCATGGAGAGGCTTACCTGGTGGGGGGAGAGGCTCGGGATCAAGATAGCGGTCAGGCACGGCGACACCCCCACCTCTGAGAGGAGGAAGCAGTCCCTGAGCCCCCCGGACTTACTCATAACCACGCCAGAGACCCTGCAGGCCATACTGCCCGGATCGGTGATGAAGGGCCACCTGAGGAACGTCCGCTGGGTGGTGGTGGACGAGATCCACGAGCTGGCCGAGGACAAGCGCGGAGCGCAGCTCTCCCTCGGCCTCGAGAGGCTGGAGATGCTCATCCAGAAGGCAGGTGGGGGAAGGGTCCAGAGGATCGGGATCAGCGCCACCATCGGCTCGCCGGAACTGGTGGCCCGGTTCCTGGCAAAGGATGTACCCGTGGAGGTCCTGAAAACCCCAATCCTGAAGGAGATGGAGATCAAGGTAGAGCGGCCCAGGGCCAGGAAGGGGGACAGGGCCCTAGCCGAGAGGCTCGCCTCCCGCATCGACGCCTCCTCCCGCCTGAGGCGCATATCGGAGCTGGTCAAGGCCCACCGCGCGGCCCTCATCTTCGTCAATACGCGGGAGATGGCCGAGGTCCTGGCCTCCAGGTTCAGGATCCTGGGGGAGGGCATCGGGATACACCACAGCTCCCTATCCCAGGAGGTGAGGATAGCGACGGAGCAGGAGTTCAAGGCCCAGCGCATGAAGGCGCTGATCTGCACCTCATCCCTGGAGCTGGGGATAGACGTGGGGGCCATAGACCTCGTGGTCCAGTACAACAGTCCCCGGCAGGTGACCAGGATGCTCCAGAGGGTCGGCAGGTCCGGCCACACGTGGGGGCGGAGGTCCAGGGGCGTCATAATAACCGGCGACGCCGAGGACACCCTGGAGGCCCTGGTCATAGCCAGGAAGGCCGTGGGAGGGGAGCTGGAGGACGTGACGTCCTGGAAGAAGCCCTACGATGTCCTGGCCCACCAGCTGGTAGGCCTCGCCCTGGACTGGGGCAGTGTGACGAGGGAGGAGGCCCTCCGGGTGGCGAGGTCCAGCTGCCCATACGAGGAGCTCACGGAGGGGGAGCTGGAGGAGATCCTGCGGATCCTCCAGGGGCTGAGGCTCATCAGGCTCGAGGGCGAGGGCTTCCGGAAGACCCTGGGCTCCTGGAAGTATTACTTCGAGAACCTCTCCACCATCCCAGACGAGAGGCGGTACAGGGTCAGGAATCTCGTTACCCATGGGAGCGTGGGGGTCCTGGACGAGGCCTTCATAGCCAACTACGCCGATGCCGGCAACCTGATCATCTTCAGGGGCGCGCCATGGCGGGTGGTATCGGTGGAGGACGGGGAGGTGGAGGTGGAGCCAGTGGATGAGGTGGCAGGGGCCATACCCTCGTGGGTGGGGGAGGAGATCCCAATCCCTTATGCCGTCGCCCAGGAGGTGGGGCGCCTGAGGCGGGAGATAGGCGAGCGAGGTCTGGAGGCCCTCAAGGACTACCCGGCCGACCTCTTCACCAAGCGGACGGCCGTCCACCTGGTGAGGAGGCAGACGAGGAAGGGCCTCCCGGTCCCCGATGACAGGAAGGTGGTGGTGGAGCTGATAGGAGGGCTGGTGGTGATCCAGGCCTGCGTCGGGATGGGGACCAACCAGGCCCTCGGGAGGATCTTCTCCACCCTCCTCACCGCCCGCCTCGGTCACTCCGTGGCCCTCCAGACGGATGCCTACCGGATAACCCTCCACTCCCCTTACCCCCTCAAGAGGGAGGATATAGAGGAGCTCTTTGCCATGGACCCCGATGCGATAGAGCCCCTCCTCTCCCGCAGCCTGAAGAAGAACTCCCTCTTCCGCTGGAAGTTCGTCCATGTGGCGAAGCGCTTCGGGGCCCTGTCCAAGGACTTCTCCTACACCAGCGGGGGGATCGGGCGGATGGTGGAGGGGTACGACGGGACCGTCCTCTACCGCGAGGCCTTGAAAGAGGTCTTCAAGGAGAACCTGGACCTGGAGGGGGCCTCCAAGGTCCTTGGGGCCATCAAGGGAGGGGAGATAGAGGTGGAGTGGGTTGAGCCCAAGGGCCCCTCCCCCATAGCGGCGCTTGGCCTCAAGGGCTACCAGGAGGTCATCCTCCCCCAGAGGGCGGAGCGGCTCATCCTCAAGGCCCTCAAGGCCAGGATCGAGGAACGGAGGGTGGAGCTCTTCTGCCTCTACTGCACCGGCTGGTGGGAAAGCTACAGGGTGAAGAACGTCCCCGAGGATATGAAGTGCCCCCAGTGCGGTGCCAGGATGCTCGCCGTCCTGAAGGGGCGGGGCAGGGAGCTCAGGAGCTTATACAAGAAGTTCAAGAGTGGGAAAGGTCTGATCAACGGGGAGAGAGAGGAGGCCCAGAGGATGCAGGCCTCGGCGAACCTCTTCCTCTCCTACGGGAGGATGGCCGTAGCCGTCCAGGCGGCCAGGGGTATAGGGCCCGAAGTAGGGAAGAGGGTCCTCCTGGGGGCCAGGGACGAGGAGGGCCTCTACAGAGGTATCTTAAAGGCCGAGAGGGACTATGCAAGGACAAAGAAGTTCTGGTGACCGCATGCGGATAGATATGCACGTCCACACGAGGCACTCCATGGACTGCCGGATGCCGGTCATAGACGTCCTCAGGGCGGCCAAGGCGAGAGGGCTCGACGGCGTGGCCGTGACGGACCATGGGACCATAGCAGGTGGCCTAGAGGCCAAGAGGATCGCCGAGGACCTGGGGATGGTGACCATAGTAGGGGCTGAAATGCTGACAGATCTGGGGGAGGTGATAGGATACTTCCTGACGGAGGAGGTGAAGGCCCACAGGTACCTGGAAGTGGTGGACGAGATCAAGGGCCAAGGGGGCGTGGCGTGCATCCCCCACCCCTTTGACACCCTCAGGTCCTCCAGCCTCAGGCCTACCCAGGAGATGCTCAGGGGCATAGACCTGGTGGAGGTCTTCAACGCCCGGTGCGTCCTCCAGAGGTTCAACGACGATGCCCTCAGCTTCGCCAGGGAGAACGCCCTGGGGCTCAGCGCCGGCAGCGATGCCCACACCCTGGACGAGGTGGGGAATGCTGGAGTCACCATCGGATCCCTGGAGGACCTGCGGAGGGGCAGGATCGAGGTCTTCGGCACCAGTTCGCCGGCCCACAAGCTCCTGGCGGCGAAGCTGAGGAAGAGGCTCCGGCGGCTGAGGGAAGGTTTTTATCCCTAGGCCTTCAATACTCCGGCATGGAGCCGAAGGAGGCCGCGGCCCTGTCGGCGGCCAGGGCCGTGAAAGAAGGTCAGGTGGTGGGCCTCGGGACCGGCTCCACGGTCTACTACGCCATAAAGGAGCTGGGTAGGCGGGTGAGGGAGGAGGACCTGGATATCCTGGGCGTCCCCACCTCCCTGGGCACGGAGCTCCTGGCGGTGGAGGAGGGGATAAAGC
>JACQPM010000140.1 GCA_016207475.1 Methanobacteriota archaeon
CGGCACCACCAGCGCCGTGGTCATAGCAGGGGAGCTCCTGAAGAAGGCGGAGAAGCTTCTGGACCAGGACGTCCACCCCACCGTCATAGTGAGGGGTTACAGGCTGGCTGCACGGAAGGCTAGAGCGATCCTGGAGGGAATGGCCACTGATATAACCCCCAAGGACGAGGAGGCGCTGCGGAGGGTTGCCGTGACCTCCATGACTGGACGCAGCCCTGAGAAGGCAGACGAGCACCTGGCAGGCCTGGTGGTAGAGGCGGTGAAGGCGGTGGCAGAAGTCGGGCAGGAAGGGATAGAGATCGATGCCGATGACATCCAGGTGGTGAGGAAGGCCGGGGGCGGGATCGAGGACTCGATCCTCGTCAACGGGATCATCGTAGAGAAGGGGCGGATCCACCCGGCCATGCCCTCCTCGGTCGAGAAGGCAAAGATCGCCCTCGTGAACTCCCCCCTGGAGGTGGAGAAGACGGAGATAGAGGCCGAGATCAGGATAAGCGACCCACGGAGGCTGAGGGCCTTCATGGGTGAGGAGGAGAGGGTCCTGAGGGGGATGGTGGAGAGTATCCAGGGTGCCGGGGCCACGGTCCTCTTCTGCGAGAAGGAGATCGGGGACCTGGCGGTCCACTACCTCGCCAAGGCGGGCATCCTCGCCGTCAGGAGGGTCGATAGACCAGACATGGAGAAGCTCTCCAAGGCCACCGGCGCCACGATAGTAGCGAACATCGAGGACCTGGGGCCCAAGGACCTGGGAGCTGTGGGCCTCGTAGAAGAGGTGACGATAGGCAACGGGGAGCTGATCTTTGTCAAGGGATGCAAGGACCCAAAGGCCGTCTCCATCCTCGCTAGGGGGAGCACGGAGCCCGTCGTTGCCGAAGTGGTCCGCGCCATCGAGGACTGCCTGGGGGTCGTGCCGGCGGCCATGAGGGACAGGAAGGTCGTGGCAGGCGGCGGAGCGCCCGAGATCGAGGTGGCCAAGGAGCTCCGGAAGTACGCCAAGTCCGTGGGGGGCCGGGAGCAGCTGGCAATCGAGGCCTTCGCCGATGCCATGGAGGTGATACCCAGGGCCCTGGCCGAGAACGCGGGCCTGGACCCCATCGACACCCTGGTGGACCTGAGGGCCAAGCACGAGAAGGACGGGGTCAACTACGGCATAGACGTCTTCGAGGGGAAGCCCATCGACATGCTCAAGAAGGGGGTCATAGAGCCGCTCAGAGTGAAGACGCAGGCGGTGGACTCGGCCTCGGAGGCGGCGGTGATGATACTGAGGATAGACGACGTGATAGCTGCGCCCAGGACCAAGAGGAAGGAGAAGCCCAGGAAGGAAGCGGGGCCCTCATAGAAAACTATTAATATTGCTCCGGGAACCTTCGACCTATACATGAAAGTGGCCATGATCACCGATACCTTCGACGGTATCGGCGGCACCGAGCAGGCGATAAAGAACTTTTCCTCGGTCCTGGAGGGCCTCGGCCATCAGGTGCGGATCATCCATTCTGACAAGAGGTACCGGATAAAAGGCCCCCTGGAGGAACTCCTGAGGTTCAACCCTGACATCGTCCACGTCCACACCCCTGGCCCCCTCGGCAACCTGGGGGTCCTCTACGCCAAGTCCAAGGAGGTCCCGGTGCTCGGGTACTTCCACTCCCTCCCGGACGTCAGGTTCTACTTCGAGAGGGGGTTGGAGAAGAAGACCATAGGGGGGTTCCTCTGGAAGCTGGTCAAGTACTTCTACCAGTCCTGCGACCTGACCCTGGTGCCCACGAGGGGGGTGGAGAGCCTCCTCCTGAAGAAGGGCTTCGAGAACCTCCGAGTGCTCCATTATGGTATAGACCTCTCTCTCTTCAAACCGGTCCCGGATGGAGATGTGAGGCGAAGCCTGCGTTTCGGGGATAGGGACCGAATCCTCCTCTACACCGGCTGGTTCAGGAAGGACAAGAGGGTGGAGGTCCTCCTCCGGTCCCTGGAGCAGCTGGACGAAGAGTTTAAGCTCCTCCTCATCGGGGACGGCCCCACCAAAGCAGACCTCCTGAAGGAGATCTCCAGCCTGGGGATCTCTGATCGGGTAGCAGTTCATGCTTCCGTGGAGAATATGGAGCTGGCGAAGTTCTACAACTGTGCCGATATCTACGTCAATGCCTCCATGAGCGAAACTCTCGGAATATCCATGGTGGAGGCCATGGCCTGTGGCCTACCTGTAGTGGCTGCCGCCTCCCCCGGGGCCAAGGATATAATCACCCCGGGTTACAACGGCCTCTTGGTGGGGCTGGACTCCCACCGTTACCTGGCAGAGGGGGTGGAGGGTCTCTGGCCCAGGAGGAAGGAGATGGGGATCAACGCCAGGCAGGCTATAGGGAGGTACGACGTGCGGAAGACCACCCGGAAGCTCGTGGCCATCTACGAAGAAGCCCTGGGCTCCTGAAAAGGGTAGGGGGTTCTCATCCTGTTGGGGGAAGCGTAACCTTTAAGCGTAACCAGCCCCACTCTACCCCATGGCCCGGCGGAAGAAAGGAGACGGCAAGAAAGTATCCATCGTCTGGATCCTGATCCTCACGATGATCTTCGGCACCCTGGCAGCAGCGTTCCTCTTCTCCGAGCCCCGGCCTGCTGAGACCCCCCCACCTACGCCTGAGCCCACGGTACAACCAGGGGAGGAGACCATCACCCTCCGCCACATCCGTTTCCTCGAGTCAATCCTCACCCAGGCAGGCTTCCAGACCGTGACCTACGTCGACCGCTTCGTATTCGTGGTCCTCTACATCCCCCTGGGCAACAGGTCCGTGACCTTCGTGC
>JACQPM010000146.1 GCA_016207475.1 Methanobacteriota archaeon
CCCTCCTCCTCAAGGCCTCCAGCCTGTCCATTATATCTTCGGCACCTTTCTCCACCATGCGGACCCCTCAGGTGAGGTTAATATAAAGCCGAGTGATATATATACCTTTTTATATTCCCAAATTCAATAAACCCGTGGTATTCGGCCTGTTTTCCCGGAAATCCGGCCTTTTACTTGAAGACCCCCGCGAGCCTTGAGAGCAATGACTCAGGGGCGTAGTCCACACCTACGAGGCCCGAGGCTACCCTGAAGACCTCCCTGGATGGCTTGGACCTGGGATACCTGAGGACGAAGGGGACCTCATAGGCCAGGGCCTCCTTCACCTTCCCGTCTTCCGGGATGATGGCTATGAGGGGCGTGTCCAGGGTCGTCTCCACCTCCTTCCGGTTCAGCTCCCTCCTCTTCCCCTCTACCCTGTTCAGGATGGTCCCCAGGACCTTGGCCCCCATCTTCTCGGCCAGTATCTTCATCTTGAGACAGTCCGATACCGACGAGACATCAGGGGTGGTCACCAGGATCACCTCTTGCCCCTCGTCCATGACCATGGCCGCGTCCCTCCCGGCGGGGGCATCGATGACCGTCAGCTCGATGGACCGGGGGATCCCCTTCATGGCGATCTTGAGCATCCCCATATTCTTCTCATTGAAGCCGTCCAGGGTTATCCCGGCAGGTATTATCTTGACCCCCGCAGGCCCCTCGTATATGATGTCCTCTATCTTCAGCTTCCCCTGGAGGACATCTATGAGGGCCACTGGCGGGTTCTTGAGGCCCATTATTATCTCCAGGTTGGCCATGACGATATCGGCGTCCAGGACCGCTACCCTCCTGCCCAGCCTCGCCAGGGCGACGGCCAAGTTGGCGGCCAGGGTCGTCTTGCCCACCCCTCCTTTCCCCGAGGCGATTACTACGACCCTCATCTCCTCTGGCTCTCCTGGAGGGCCTCTATCCCTGGGAGCTTCTCCCCTGCCAGGAAGGAGAGGGTGGCCTTCCCCCCGGTGCTTATGTAAGAGACGCTCTTGGCAACCTTCAGGCTGCCGGCGATGGCCGAGAGGTGCCCGCCCCCGATGACCGAGAAGGCCTTGCTCTGGGCGATGGACCTGACGAGCTCCTCGGTCCCCAGGGCGAAGGGGGCGGATTCGAAGACCCCGCAGGGACCGTTGGCCACCACCACCCTGGCCTCCCTTACGACCTTGGAGTACTGGGCTATGGTCTCTACACCTATATCCAGGGCCTTCCTGTTCGGTAGGTCTGCCAAGGGGGCCTCCTCCCGCCCCTCATCGCCCTGGAAGGCCAAGTCCATGGGGAGGACGATCCGCTCCCCATGCTTCTCCAGGAGCTCCCTGGCCTTGGAGATCTGCCCGTCAAGCTTCTTCTTCGCCAGGGTCTCCATGTTCTCGGCCCCGATCTCCACCCCCCTGGCTGCCAGGAAGATGTTGGCCACCAGGCCGGAGGTGAGGACGGCGTCGGCTATCCCCCTATCCAGCAGACTCTTTATCACCGAGATGGAGTCTCCGGCCTTGGTACCGCCGAAGGAGAAGACCTTCGGCCTCTCGGTGCTCTCGATCACCCTGGAGAGATTCGCCACCTCCTTCTCCATCAAGAGCCCGGCACAGCTGGGGAGGACGGTCGGGAAGGCTACAACGGAGGGCTGAGACCGATGGGATACGGCGAAGGCATCGTTCACGAAGAACTCCACGTAGGAGGCGAGCTTCCGGACGAAGTTCGTCTTGGCCTGCTCCACGGGTGGCTTGGAGGTGACCTCATCGCTCACCTCCTCGGAGCAGAAGCGGACGTTCTCCATGACCAATATCTCCCCATCCTTCAGTTTGGAGATCTCCTCCCTGGCGGCGGCGCCGAAGACGTCGTCCACATACTTCACCTTCCTCCCCGAGAGCTCCTCGATCCTCCTGGCGTGCTTCTCCAGGGTGGTGAAGTCCTCCAGGCCCGGCCTGGACTGGTGGGCCATGATGGCGACCTTGGATTTCTCCAGGGCCTGCAGGGTCGGGAGGTGCCCCCTGATCCTGAGGTCGTCCAGAATCTCCATGGACAGAGGGTCTATGGGCGAGTTGATATCAACCCTGAGGAGGATCCTCTTGCCCTCCAGGTTGTGGTCCCTAAGAGAAGGAAACTCCAAGCGTACGCCCCCAGTAGGTTTATAGCATGCCCCTAGGGGTTATATATTTTTCCCCGTGGGACTCTTAGTTAAAGATAAATATCTGCCAGGAGAAGGATTGGGTGGATGGCCTACGACTTCCTGAAGGATAGCGCAAAATCCAGGGAAAAACTCCTGAAGATCCTTGGTGAGGTGGCTGAGGACAAGGTCGTGGAGAAGCCTAAGGTAGTGCAATCCTACTCTGGAGAGGGCGAGGTCCTGGAGGAAGGACCTGGATACAGGATCGTGAAGAGGCGTGGAGAGAAGACCCCCCTCTACATAATGGACCTGCCGGAGATGACCGGGGAGGAGAGGGAGACGATCAAGACGATCACCAAGTCGGCCATCGGGGAGATACAGATAGACCAGGAGTCCCTCCTGATGGAGAAGAAGAAGGAGGCCTTCATCAAGGAGGTGAAGGCCCTAATGGCGAAGAGCTTCCCCCTGGTGGCCTTGGAGAAGAGGGACGAATTCGCGGAGTTCATCGTCCAGGACATGATAGGGTACAGCCGGCTGGATCCCCTCTTGGCCAACGATATGCTGGAGGAGGTGATGGTGGTCGGTACGCAGAAGGCCGTCTACGTGTATCACCGGAAGCTGGGCATGTGCAGGACCAACATCGCTTTCAGCACCGACGACGAGATCAAGAACGTCGTGGACAGGATTGCACGGACCATCGGACGGAGGGTCGATATAAGCTCCCCCCTCCTGGACGCCAGGCTCCCGGACGGGTCCAGGGTCAACGCAACGATCAAGCCCGTCTCCCTCGACGGCCCGTCCCTCACCATAAGGAAGTTCAAGGCAGACCCCTTCACCGTCGTGGACATCATAAAGTTCGGCACCGTGAGCCCGGAACTGGCGGCCTTCCTCTGGCTCGCCGTGGAGGGCTTTTCCGTCAAGCCTGCGAACATCCTCGTCTCCGGAGGTACGGGCTCAGGGAAGACGACGACCCTCAACTGCCTCGCCTCCTTCATACCATCCACCGACAGGGTGATCACCATAGAGGACACCGCAGAGCTCCAACTGCCCATAGATCACTGGATCCCCCTGGAGACGAGGCCCCCGAACATCGAGGGGAAGGGCGAGGTCTCCATGGACATGCTCCTGAAGAACACCTTGAGGATGAGACCCGACAGGATCATCGTGGGCGAGGTCAGGGGCGCTGAGGCCGGGACCCTGATGGCGGCCATGAATACGGGGCAGAACGGCTGCCTGGGTACCCTCCATGCCAACACGGCCAAGGAGACCATAACGCGCCTCACCAACGCCCCCATGTCGGTGCCCATGGTGATGATCCCGTCCCTGAACCTCATCCTGATGCAGAACCGCTTCGCCTACGGCGGTAGGACCGTGCGCAGGATCACAGAGATCGCCGAGGTGGGGGAGATGGAAGACGGCCAGATCCGGTTGAACACCCTCTATGCGTGGGACCCCAAGGACGACAAGATAAAATCCACCGGCGCCCCCAGCATTATAAAGAGAGGGCTCATGGAGCTGAGGGGGGTTGGGGAGAAGGAGATGGAAGAGGAGCTGGCCAGGAGGGAAGAGGTCGTAAAATACATGATGGAGAAGGGGATCCGGGGGGTGAGGGAGGTGGGGAGGGTGGTCAACGCCTACTACATCTCCCCTGACAGGTATAGGGAAGCTATCGAGGCCCTCTTCCAGGAGGCCGTTGGTAGGAGGACGATCCCCAAGGCCGACGACGAGGGCTATGGCTTCCTGGAGAGAGTCCTGTCGAAGCCCAAGGCCGCGAAGGCACCCGGACCCTCCCCCCGTGAGGTCATCGAGGAACTGGAGGGCCACCGGATCTTCAGAGTACCTGGGGAGAAGAACCCGTACTACATGGTCCCCCTCCTGGAGCTCTCGGAGAAGGAGAGGGCCCTCCTGGAGGACCTGGAGAGGGAGGCGATAGGTTCCATCGAAGTGGACCCGGCCTCCATGGAGAAGGAAGAGTGCGAGAGGTTCTTCAGAGAGGAGATCCTCAAGCTGATGGAGAAGAAACACCAGGGGCTGAAGGCGGATAGCAGGGAGCGATTGGCGGAGATCATCCTCAAAGATATGATCGGGTACGGGGTCATGGAGTTCCTCCTCAGCGACGATGCCCTGGAGGAGATAATGGCCGTAGGGAATGGGAAGCCCATCTATGTGAACCACCGTAAATACGGCACCTGCAAGACCAACGTGAGGTTCAGGTCTGACGATGAGGCCCTTAGAGTCATCGGCAAGATAGCCTCCTCCGTGGGCAGGAGGGTCGACAGGTCCACCCCCCTCCTGGATGCCAGGCTCTTGGACGGCTCGAGGGCCAACGCCACCATCCCCCCCATCTCCCTCAAAGGTCCCACTCTGACCATAAGGAAGTTCAAGAAGGATCCCTTGACGGTCGTGAATCTCATAAAACTCAGGACCTTGTCCGCGGAGTTGGCAGCTTATCTGTGGCTCGCAGTGGAGGGGCTGGGGATAAAGCCTGGCAACGTCCTCATAGCGGGGGGGGCAGGCTGCGGGAAGACTACCACCCTGAACTCCCTCTGCTCCTTCATCCCTACCACGGCCAGGGTGATAACGATCGAGGACACGGCAGAGCTACACCTCCCCATAGAGCACTGCATAAGGCTCGAGACCAGACCTCCCAATGTGGAAGGCGAAGGGGAGGTGTCCATGGAGGCCCTGGTGAAGAACACCCTGAGGATGAGGCCCGATCGCATCATAGTGGGTGAGGTCCGGGGGCCAGAGGCCAAGACCATGTTCACGGCCATGAACACCGGCCACGACGGGTGCATGGGGACCCTCCACTCCAACTCCGCCCGGGAGACCATCGTCAGGCTCACCAACCCCCCCATGTCTGTCCCTGAGATAATGCTCCCCGCCCTGGACCTCATCTTGATGCAGAATAAGATGTACCATGGGGGGGAGAACCTGAGGAGGATCACGGAGATCGCCGAGGTGGGAGGCCTCGATAAGGAGGGATTGGTCCTGAATGACATATATAGGTGGGACCCGAAGAAGGACGAGATAGCGCCCACCGGGAGCCCCAGCCTCCTCAAACGGAAGGTGGCAGCCCTGAAGGGCCTCGATGCCGAGGGGCTGGAGGCGGAGCTCAGGGACAGGGAGACGGTCTTCCGGTGGATGGTGAAGAGAGATATAAAGGGGATAAAGGACGTGATAGTGGTCTTCGGAAGGTACTACACCGATAAGAAGGGTCTCATGGCCGAGGTGGAGAGGGGGCTGAAGGGTGCCTAACGTCCTTTTGAGGTTCGTAGACTGGGTCGGAGAAGGGACCCTGAGCAGCGCCGAGAGGGCCTACCGGAGGGCCCAAGAGGTCTCCCTGGTCCTCAAGGAGCAGGACGAGGCCGCCAGGGCCGTCCTGGGCCGGAAGGCGGTTGAGGGGGAGGAGCGGAGGAAGGCCCTGGAGGAGAAGCTCTCCAGGATAAAGGAGGTCCTGGAGGTGGAGGAGGCAGGGGAAGAGGAGGTGGAGTTCAAGCGGGAGAGCGAGGAGCTCAAGATCCCTCTCTCGACCAGGCTGGCGGACTCCTTGGCAGGGGTCTTTGCCGGGAGGACGAAGCCTGTCGAGTCCTTCTACAGGGGGATCCAGGAGGACCTCTACAAGGCCAATATCTTCATGCCCGTCTCCAAGTACATAGCCCTCTCCCTGGGCATAAGCCTCGTCGCTGCCCTGGGGGCCGGGGTGCTATTCACCGTGGCCCTGGGTAGCGCCATGGGCCTCCAGGGCGCCCTCCTGGGCCTGGCCCTCGCCGTGCCCGTCTTCGGCCTGGCCATGTTCTTCACCAAGATGCATCCAAAGTCCAAGGTGAAGGGCAGGAGCGAAGCCTTCGGCAGGGAGCTCCCCTTCGCCCTCAGGCACATGGCCACCCAGCTCAGCTCCGGATCCGGGCTGTTGGAGACCATGCGCTCCATCTCCCAGAGCGAGTACGGCGTGCTGTCGGAGGAGTTCAAGAGGGCGGTCAGAGAGATCGACAGGGGCGCAACGATCGAAGAGTCTTACGAGCGGATGAACATCCGGATAGAATCCCCGGGGCTGAAGAAGGCCTCCAGGCAGATAATATCCACCCTGAGGACCGGCGGCAATCTGGCCAACACCCTCAAGATCATAGCCGAGGAGGTCTCCATGGAGATGAGGATGAAGCTCAAGGACTTCATCCAGGTCCTGAACTCCTTCTCTCTCATCTACATGTTCGTCGTCGTGGTGGCACCGGTCCTCATAACAACCCTGGTCATAGCCATGGGGATAGCGCTGAAGCATCTCCCGATACCCCCGGCCACCATATGGCTCCTCTACATGGCCTTCTTCGGTATCTCCGTCTATATGACCTTCATGGTGAAGAAGTTCGAGCCGAAGGTGTGACATGGCCGAGGAAGAGAAAAGACCCCCATCCGCCAGAAGGAGGATAAAGATCCCCAGGGCCCTAGTGCCAAAGAAGCTCCTGAACGAGATGGACTTCCTCCTGGCAAAGGCCAACATAACCTTCTCTGCCCAGGAGTGGATAGGCCTCTTCACCGTCGTTGCGATCGTCCTCCTGGCCCTCGGCACCCTCCTCTCCCCTTTCACGGGCCTGATACTGGCCGTCTCCGCCTACGGGGCCATGTACATCTATCCAAGGCTCCAGGCCGACAAGCGCCGCGCAGCGCTGGAGGAGGCCCTGCCCGACGCCCTCCACCACATGGCCGTCTCCATAAGGACGGGCCTCGTCCTGGAGAGCGTCATCCAGGAGATCTCCACCGCCGAGTACGGCGTCCTATCCGACGAGTTCACCCAGATCGTGGTGGAGATGCACAGGGGACGCCCTCTCAAAGAGGCGTTGATAGCCTTCTCGAAGCGCTCCGGCTCCAAACAGGTGGAGAGGGCCATGCGCCTCCTCCTGGAGGGTGTGGAGGCCGGCGGGCCCATCTCCGATGTCCTGGACGAGGTCTCCGAGGATCTAAGGGCCATAAGGGTCGTCCAGCGGGAGAGGAAGTCCATGACCTCCCAGCAGATCTCGTTCCTGGCCATGGCCTCCCTGGTGGCAGGCCCCTTCGTCATGGGGGTCGTAGCCTCCCTGCCGGCGGTCATGGCCCAGGTAGCAGGCCCCATAGGCGGGGCCGAGTTCCCGCTGGAGGAGGTCCAGGGGGTGGTCACCGCCCTGACCTTCTACGTCGTCGCCCAGGCGTGCAGCGCCGCCCTGATGATAGGCGTCGTCATGTTCGGGGACGCGAAGAAGGGCTTCAAGTTCATGATCCCCATGGCCCTCGTGGCCTACGC
>JACQPM010000144.1 GCA_016207475.1 Methanobacteriota archaeon
ACCTACGCCTGAGCCCACGGTACAACCAGGGGAGGAGACCATCACCCTCCGCCACAACCCTTTCAACGAGACAATCCTCACCCAGGCAGGCTTCCAGACCGTGACCTACGACGACCGCTTCGTATACGTGGACCACAACAACCCCCTGGCCAACAGGACCCTGACCTTCGAGCTGGAGCTGGTTAACATCTCCAGGCCCGGCTTTGCCGCGGTATCGGCGGCCCAGGACGGGGACTGGGTGGATGTGGAGTACGTAGGGCGGCTGGAAGACGGGGCCGTCTTCGACACCACCCGCAGGGAGGTGGCCGAGGACCAGGGGGTGAGGAAGGTCGATTGGTTCTCTCCCAGGAGGACCTACACGCCTCTGAGGTACCGGCTGGGCGATAAGGTCATGATCAATGGGTTCGAGGAGGCCCTCGTGGGCATGACCCTGGGGGAGAGGAAGACCGTCGCGATACCGCCGGAGAAGGGGTATGGGTTCTACCAGGCGAACCTGGTGGAGCGCATACCCTTGGTCCAGGATGTCCCGAAGCGGATGACCATCGCCAGATACGTCTCGGTCCCTAGGGAGGCCCTCGAGGAGAGACTCCCTGGTGCGAACCTCACGGAGGGGACTGTCCTCCCGTTCCCGGGGGAGGAGTTCAATATCTCCATCTATAAGGTCTATGAGAAGAATCTGACCGTGGAGCGCCTCATGAAGATGGGGGAGGTCTACAAGCTCTCGGTCTTCCCCTGGAGGGATAAGGTGGTGAGCGTCTCTGGAAACTCCATCATCCTGGAGCATGTGGTGAGGCCCGGTATGGTGGTGAGGTTCAGGGACGTCCTCTGGAATACGACGGTGGTCAGGTAACTCATTTATTTATACAGGTTATAATTGATATAAATATAGGGCTTGGTGAGGTGGAAGGATGGATGTCCGCGAAGTTGAACTGAAGGTGGCCGAGGCCATGCAGAACGACGTGAGCAGGGGCATAGTCAGGCTGGACACCAAGACGCGGGACACGCTGGGCATCTCCACCGGTGATATCATCGAGATGCGGGGGAAGAGAGTAACCGGAGCCATCGTCTGGAGGGCCTACGCCGAGGACGAGGGGCTCGGCATCATAAGGATGGACGGGATCCTGAGGCAGAATGCAGAAGTCTCTTTAGGTGACAAGGTGAAGGTGAAGAAAGCAGCAGCTCCTGACGCCAAGAGGGTCGTCTTGGCCCCCACCCAGGCCATAAGGTTCTCCACTGGCTTCGGCGATTTCGTCAAGCGGAGGCTCCTGGGGAGGCCCGTGGCCGCAGGGGACAGGATAGTGGTCGGCGTCCTTGGTACCACCCTACCGTTCACTGTGAGCCAGACCACCCCCGTGGGCATAACCCGCATAGCGGACCACACCGAGATCGTGGTCAAGGAGGAGCCCATCAAGGCCGAAAAGGCCGGGATACCCAGGGTCTCCTACGAGGACATCGGCGGTCTGAAGGACGAGATCATGAAGATAAGGGAGATGATCGAGCTCCCCCTGAAGCACCCGGAGCTCTTCGACAGGCTCGGGATCGAGCCCCCCAAAGGGGTTTTGCTTCATGGCCCTCCCGGTACTGGCAAGACGCTCATAGCCAAGGCCGTGGCCAACGAGACCAACGCCTACTTCATCTCCCTCAACGGCCCCGAGATCATGTCCAAGTTCTACGGGGAGAGCGAGGAGAACCTGAGGCGTATGTTCAAGGAGGGGGAGGAGAACGCCCCCAGCATAATATTCATCGACGAGATCGACGCCATAGCACCGAAGCGGGAGGAGGCCCACGGGGAGGTGGAGCGGAGGGTCGTGGCCCAGCTCCTGGCCCTGATGGACGGGCTGAAGGGGCGGGGGAAGGTGGTGGTCATAGGCGCCACGAACAGGCCGGAAGCCTTGGACTCTGCGCTGAGGAGGCCCGGGAGGTTCGACCGGGAGATAGTCATAGGAGTCCCGGATAGGGACGGGAGGAAGGAGATCCTCCAGATCCACACGAGGGGGATGCCCCTGGCCGAGGACGTCGATCTGGACGAGCTGGCCAATGTGACCCACGGCTTCGTGGGCGCGGACCTGGAAGCGCTCTGCAAGGAGGCGGCCATGGTGGCCCTGAGGAAGATCCTCCCTGAGATGGACCTGAAGGACGAGACCATAGCCCCCGAGATCCTGGAGAAGCTCAGGGTGTTGAAAGCGGACTTCGTGGAGGCCCTCAAGCTGGTGGAGCCTTCAGCTCTGAGGGAGGTCTTCGTCGAGATCCCCAACGTCAAGTGGGAGGACGTGGGCGGGTTGGGGGAGGTGAAGAGGGAGCTCATCGAGTCCGTGGAGTGGCCCATCAAGTACCCCGGTGCCTTCAAGAGCATAGGGATAAGGCCCCCCAAGGGCGTCCTGATCTTCGGCCCCCCCGGCTGCGGGAAGACCCTTCTGGCAAAGGCCGTGGCCAACGAGAGCGAGGCGAACTTCATAAGCGTCAAAGGGCCCGAGGTCCTCTCCAAGTGGGTGGGGGAGAGCGAGAAGGCCATGAGGCAGATCTTCAAGAAGGCGAAGCAGGCCGCCCCCACCGTCATCTTCTTCGACGAGATCGATGCCATAACCTCCCAGCGGGGGTTGGAGGTGGGGGCCCGGGTGGGGGAGAGGGTGTTGAACCAGCTCCTGACGGAGATGGACGGCGTGGAGGAGCTGAACAAGGTCGTGGTCATAGCCGCCACCAACAGGCCCGACATGCTCGATGCGGCCCTCCTGAGGCCCGGGAGGCTCGACAGACTCCTCCTCGTACCGGCGCCCGATGAAGAGGCCAGGAGGGAGATCTTCAAGGTCCACACCAAGGCTATGCCGCTGGACCCCTCGGTGGACCTGGACCGCCTGGTCAAGCAGACCGACGGCTACGTGGGGGCAGATATCGAAGCGCTCTGCAGGGAGGCCGGGATGCTGGCCATAAGGGAGACCCTTGCCGAGGGCGGGGAGATAGAGAAGAAGAAGGTCTCGTGGCAGCACTTCTCAGAGGCCATGAAGAAGGTCAAGCCCAGCGTCAACAAGGACGTCATGACCGCCTACGAGAGGTTCCTCAAGCGCTTCGAGACGAAGGAGATGGAGAGGCTAGTGTATATGGGATGAGTTTGCGGGGCTCTCTATGA
>JACQPM010000145.1 GCA_016207475.1 Methanobacteriota archaeon
GGCGCAGCCGGGTTCTGGGTGGGGCCGAAGGCCGAGGTCTCGCCGCTGGAGCCGCAGGCGAACTCGTCCATGTTCGTCATCCCTATGACCGTACCGCCCTCCCTTCTGATCCGCTCCACCACGGTGGCATCGTACCCAGCCACGTAGTTCTCCAGTGTCCTGGAGGCGCAGGTAGCCCTCAGGCCTCTGGCGCTGATATTGGACTTGACGGCTATGGCAAGGCCCGCCAGTTTCCCTTTGGCTAGGCGGGCCTCTTCCAGGGCCTTCGGGTTGAGGTCCAGGAAGGCGTTGACCTCCTTCCCCTCCTCGATGGAGTCCAGGTAGGAGGCTACCCCCTCTACTCCACCCACTTCCCGACCTCCATCACGAAAGAGCCATCCTCTTCCAGCCTCGGGGCGTTCCTCCGCAGGATCAGCTTGAACTCCTCATCCACCCTGCCGCTGGCGTCCCTCCTGGTGACGTTGATCTCATCCACGACATAGTAGGTCTCGGCCAGATCTATCTCCTCCAGGGCCCTGGACAGCTCCTCCAGGACCTTCTCCCCCTCCTTCCTGACTTCCTCCTCATCCATAGCCCAGGGTTTACTCTGATGGGCCTTATAACCTATTCGTCAGGCCCGCCAGATAATTCCCCAGCCCCTGGCCCCTCCCCCTGGCCAGCCTCCGGAGGCCGCTCTCCACCCCAGTGGAGTACTGGATCGCCCTCTTCCTCCTCCCCCAGACGGCCTCGGGGAGGCCCAGACGGCGTCCCAGCTCCCTCAGGAGATACTTCCTCATGCCGTCCTTTATCTTTAGGGCGGAGGGGATTCCCAGGGCCACCCCCACCACGCCCCGGTCCAGGTATGGGCAGGAGAGCCAGAGGCCCAGGGCATCGGCTATGGCGGCGTCCCTGGGCACGTTCGTCCTGTACAAGGCCCTGACATCTTCCCTCAAGGCCTCCTCCAGATCCGCAGGGGACAGGGCCAGGTACCGATGATAACCGCCGAAGAGCTCGTCGGCGCCCTGGCCGGCCAGGACCGCTTCCTGCCCATCCTCCTTTGCAGCTTCGCAGGCGGCGTAGACTGGCAGCCCTATGGCCACCTGCATAGGGTCCCGGAGGCCCGTGGCCTCCACCACCTTCCTGGCATAGCCCTCCAGCTCCTCCTCCCGCAGCTCCTTCACCACCAGCTTGAGGCCCAGGTCGAGGGACCTCACCAGCTCAAGCTCCTGGGAGCCCTCCAACCCCACGGAGTAGAGGGTCACGTCCTTCCCCATCTCTGCCAGGAGCCTGGCGAGGAGGGTGCTGTCTATGCCCCCGGAGAAGAGGAGCCCCACCCTGTCCTTCACCCGCTTCTCGAGAGCCTCTTCAAGAGCTCTGCGGAGTTCTTTCATCGGCTCTTTCACCTCCTTCTCCCAGGAGAGGAAGTCCACTCCCTCCTCGAAGGTGATCCCCTCATCGCCGATGAGGACCACCTCCCAGGGCCTAACAAGCTCTCCACCGGGCAATCTGTGGATGGAGAACTCCTCTGAGGTGTAGTACATGGGCCTGAGGCCCAGGGGGTCCACGGCCAGGACCACCTTGCCATCGCACTCCAGGGCCATGGCGTACTCCCCGTCGAGGCGCTCCACCACATGCCTCAAGACCCTCCCTGGTCCTTCGGTATATGCCCCTAGGAGGGTCCTGGGATCGAGGCCGTTGTATACTCTCCCTTCGAAGGTCAAGCGTCCCATGCCTTGGACATGCATAGACTTCAGACAGTAAAGGGGAGGGGGCCTATGGAGCAGAAAAGCAGAACCTTTCGCTCCATAGGCTAATTTCCCGTTGCCGCTCATACATATAAACCTTTCTTCAAGGCACCTACAAAAGATTTATATAAGACCAGAAGCCCCTCCTATTTTCAGAAGTAGGAAGGCCATTTCCTATTGCGAGGTGGAAGCATGGTGAGGAAGGATGTCGAGACGGTCCTTGAGACCATAAGGAAGGAGAAGGTGAGGTGGCTAGACTTCCAGTTCCTGGACGTGCCGGGGTATCTGCAGCACATAACCCTCCCCGCCCACGCCGTGGATGCGAGCAGCTTCGAGGACGGGATCGGGAAGCTGGACGGCTCCTCCATCAAGGGCTTCAAGGCCATCTTCGAGTCCGACATGCTCCTCTTCCCTGACCCAAAGACCTTCGCCATCATCCCCTGGACCCAGCACAAGACCGCCAGGATGCTCACGGATGTGAGGGAGGCCGACGGTGGCCCCAGGTTCTCCAGGGACCCCAGGTACATAGCCCAGCGGGCCGAGGAGAGGGTGAAGAAGACGGGCTTCGACGTCTCCTACTGGGGGCCCGAGGCCGAGTACTTCGTCTTCGACTCCGTCAAGCTCCTCCCCAGCGCCCTCTCCCCCAGGGACTCCTGGGGCGGCACGGGCTACCAGATCGAGTCCAGGGAGGCCATCTGGTCCCAGGGGGGCAACAATTTCCCAATCAGGTTCAAGGAGGGCTACTACCCGGCGCCGCCGGAGGACACCCTCCAGGACTACAGGGCCGAGGTCTGCACCCTCCTGGAAGACCACTTCGACATAACCATCGACGCCCATCACCACGAGGTCGCCACGGCTGGGCAGATCGAGATCGACATGAAGTATGACACCCTCGTCAAGATGGCCGACAACCTCGTCTCCTACAAGTTCGTGGCCAAGAATGTCGCCTACCTGCGGAACATGATCGCCACCTTCATGCCGAAGCCCATCTTCGGCGACAACGCCTCGGGCATGCACGTCCATCAGTCTCTCTGGAAGAAGGGAAAGAACACCTTCTATGATCCAGACGACGATTACGCGGAGCTGAGCCAGAGCGGGAGGTACTACATCGGCGGCCTCATAGAGCACGCCAGGGCGCTGGCTGCCATAGTATCGCCCACGACGAACTCCTACAAGCGCCTCGTGCCTGGTTACGAGGCGCCGGTCTACGTGGCCTGGTCCAAGCGGAACCGCTCCGCCTGCTGCAGGGTGCCGGTCTACCACAAGGGCTCCGACGTAGCGGCCAAGGCCAAGAGGGTCGAGTACCGCCCGCCCGACACCTCCTGCAACCCCTACTTCGCCTTCTCGGCCATGGTGGCGGCGGGTCTCGACGGGATAAAGAGGAAGCTCGACCCAGGCGACCCCGTGGACGTGAACATATACCACCTGACGCCGAAGCAGCGGAGGGACAAGGGGATCCAGGAGCTGCCCGGCTCCCTCAAGATGGCAATTGAGGAGCTGAGCTCCGACAGGGACTTCCTGGAGCCCATCTTCCCAGGCGACTGCATCGACACCTGGATCGAGATGAAGGCCGAGGAGTTCACCCAGAACTCCCTCAGGCCGACACCGTACGAGTTCTATATGTACTTCGATATATAGGAGGTGAAGAGATGGGCGTGAGTCGCATAACGAGCCCGGCGGCCGAGGCCTATGTAGCCCGAGAGAAGGTCCTGGGGAGCGGCATAGCCCTCCTGGGGAGCGCATCAGAGAATATCCACAAGTTGGACAAGAAGACGCTGGAGAGGCTGGGGGACGTGGCGGCGGAACTCCTCCCCCACGCCCCCGGGTACGCGGGGAAGCTCCTCCAGGTCTCGGCGAGGCTCTTCTGGGCCCAGGCGAAGGTGAAGGAGAAGAAGATAAAGGTCGTCCCTCTGGAAGCCCTGGAGAAGAAGATAGAGGACCTGAAGAAGGCCATAGACTAGATGCTCCGGGAGGTCCTCCAGTATCTGGAGCCCTACGACCCCGGCCTCTTCCCTCCGGACCTGGCCGAGCGGTATGGGATACCGGTGGGAAGGGTCGTCAACCTGGGCTCGAACGAGAGTCCCTATCCACCACCAAAGGCCGTCCTGGAGGCGGTCTCACAGGCCCTCCGAGGCGCCAACAGGTACCCGGACCCCTCATACCCCTGGCTGAAGGAGGGCCTCGCCAGGTACACCGGCCTACCGGCGGAGTGCATAAGCGTCGGGGGCGGGGCCAACGAGCTCCTGGATACCGTATCCAAGGTCGCCCTGAACCCCTACGACAAGGTCGTCATCCCGGTCCCCTCCTACTCCATCTACCTCTTTCTGGCCATGCTCCGGGACGCATCCCTGGAGCTGGTCAGCGGCCGGGGGAAGGACTTCGACCTCGACCTGGGGAGGGTCCTGGAGGCCTCCAAGGGGGCGAAGCTCGTCTTCCTCTGTACCCCCAACAACCCCACTGGCAGAGCCATACCAAGAAAGGACATCCTGGCGATCTTGGAGGATACCGAGGTCCTGGTGGCGGTGGACGAAGCCTACTGTGAGTTCTCAGGGAAGAGCATGGCCGGGGAGGTGGAGAACCACGAGAACCTGGTGGTGGTGCGGACGATGTCCAAGTTCTTTGGCCTGGCGGGGCTGAGGGTGGGGTACGCCCTGGCCAGCCCCAAGTTAGCGGGGGCCCTGGAGAGGGCCAGGCTCCCCTTCAACGTCAGCACCGCCGGCGAGGCCGCCGCCCTGGCGGCGCTGGACCACCTGGGCCACTACCGGAGGTTGAGGGCCCGTATCCTCAAGGAGAGGGAGAGGGTGAGGAGGGCGGTGGCGGGGATGGGTCTCCACGTGGTCCCCTCGGAGGCGAACTTCCTCCTGATAGAGCTCCCGGAGGGCATGGACTCGGAGCTCCTGGCTGGGGAAGGGGTGGTAGTGAGGGACGCCGGCGGCGTCCTGGGGCTCACGAATAATTATATAAGGGCAACGGTAGGAAGGAAGCGGGAGAACGAGAGGCTGCTCTCGGCCCTGAGGGCATGCCTAGAAAGGAGGTAGAATCGTGGTCAAGAGCAATCACAGCAACAAGGCGAAGAGGCAGGCCCTTGAGATCGCCAAGAAGGAGGACGTAAAGTTCATAAGGGCCCAGTTCACGGACATCGACGGGATCCTGAAGTCCACCGCCGTGCCCATCGAGAGGTTCGAGGACGCCCTGGAGGGAGGGATAGGCTTCGACGGCTCCTCCATCGAGGGCTATACCCCCATCTACGAGTCGGACATGATCCTGGCCCCTGACCCGAGCACCTTCGCCGTCCTCCCATGGAGGCCGGAGCCGAAGAGGGTGGCCAGGGTGATCTGCGACGTATACTTCCCAAACGGGAAGCGCTTCGATGGCGATCCTCGGTATGTGGCCCAGAGGAGCTTGGAGAGGGCTAGGGAGATGGGTTATGTATACAACTGCGGACCCGAGCTGGAGTTCTTCCTCTTCCAGAAGGA
>JACQPM010000147.1 GCA_016207475.1 Methanobacteriota archaeon
ATCAGGGGGGCCCCGGCCTTGAGGATGATCCCATCCTTCCTGGGGAGGTACTTGAGGATGCCCTCGACCCTCCTCCAGTCGTCGAGGGTCAGCTCGACCCCGAGGTACGGCGGCTGCTCCAGGTTGTTGATCCGGAAGCCGATCATCTCGTGGGCGGCCTTGGGCTTCTCCTCCAGGACGACGTCGATGCCGGGGAAGCCCTCCATGGCCCTCTTTATGGCCAACTTGGTGGCTGCGTAGTTGTACCTGTATACCCTCTGGTAGTCCTTGCCGCGGGGATGGATGAAGACGGAGACGATGACGACCAGGTCCTCCACTTTGGCCCGCGGTATGGCACCCTCTTCCACCGCGTCGGCCACGGCCTTGGCCACGGCGGACTGGGCCGGCCCGAAGACGAGCTCCGCCCCCTCCAGGTCCCTGATGGTGACCTTGGGGACTATGAGCGTCGCCGGCTTCACAGGGAGGTTGGGACGCACCACGGCGAGGATCGGCGTGTGCCCCGCCTTCGGCTGGGAGAGGGCGTTGGTGAAGGCTTGGCCCACGGGGCCATCCTTCCGGCCTATGAGGAGGTCTATGTGGGCGATCTCAGGCTCCTCGCCGACGAGGGCCTCTCCTACCAGGAACTCACCATCAGCCATAATGCTCTATCTTGTACTCGTAGTTCATCTTCGCCGCGAATTCGACGAGCTCACTCCCCGCGTGCCAGATCCTTATGTGGATGAACCCGCCCCTCTCGTCCAGCCCCATGATCTCCCTCACGAAGGCGGGAAAGTCAGGGGGGATGGTCTTGTTGTTCTTGAGAAGGTAATCCAGGTAGTCCTTGAGGAAGACGGTCCTGCCCTCCTTCCCCTTCTCCTTCAGCCTGATCTTCAGCTTCTTGTGGAAGACGCTCTCCTCACCGCCGGCCTCGACTTTTGGACCCAATGTGATCACCGACCTCAACCCTCATCCCCTTCTCTATTTAATCTTTTTCTATTGCCGCGGCGCCTCTACGCCGCAGCAGTCCTTGTACTTCCTCCCGGAACCGCACGGGCAGGGGTCGTCGGGCTTGGGCTCTACCCAGGCTTCCATGGTCCACCTCTCACCCCGGAGCCATATAAAATCTCGCCAGCCTACCCCTTCCTCATCAGCGCCATGAAGAACCCCTGGGTCCCGTGGAGGTGGGGGTAGAACCTCCTCGCCCGCTTCATCTCGGGCCTGAGCCTCTGCCCGTAGCACTCGGCGAGGGCCGGCTCCCCATGCTCGACCTTCTCCAGCCGCAGGGGGAGGGAATCCAGGGCCCACTGGACCATGAGCTCATCCTCCTCGGGGAGGACGCTGCAGGTGGAGTAGAGGAGGAGGCCCTTGGGCCTGAGGACGGAGCAGGCCTTTTCCAAGAGTTGCGCCTGGAGCCGGGTGCACCTCTCCACGTCCTCGGGCCCCTTCTGCCCGGCCTGGGGGCTTTTTGGCAGAGTACCGGTGCCTGTGCATGGGGCGTCCAGCAGGACGCGGTCGAACTGGAGCTTCAGCTCACCGACCCGGAGGGCGTCCATCCTCACACCTATCACGTTCTCCAGCCCAAGCCTAGTGACGTTGGACCTGAGGGAGCGTATCCTCTCCCTGTTCAGCTCCAGCGCTACTACCGCGCCCCTGTTCCCCATCCTCTGGGCGAGGTAAGTGGTCTTCCCACCCGGTGCGGCCGCCATGTCCAGGACCAGCTCGTCCTCCTTGGGGTCCAGGACCTCGCAGGCGTGCATGGAGGCCGGGTCCTGGAGGAAGTAGTATCCCAGGAGGTACTCTGTGGTGGCGCCGATGGAGAAGGGCTCCTTCTCCACGGAGTAGCCGTACTCGGTCCAGGGGACCCGGCTGAGGCGGAAGCCTTTGGCCCTGAGCCTCTTGATCAAAGCTCCGGGATCGGCGCGGATGGTATTCACCCTTATGGCCTGCTTGACAGGCCTGGTAAGACCTTCGATGACCTCGGATGGGAAGAGCCTGGAGTACCGCTCCTGGAGGAAGGGGGAGAGCATAGTAATGGATATATCTACAGGTATATTATAGGTAGCTCCATGCTGGAGATGGAAGCCAAGGCCAGGGTGGATGATCTGGGGCTGGTTCGTGAGAGGCTGAGGGCCCTGGGGGCCGAATTCCGGGGGGAGGAGAGGCAGGAGGACCTCTACTTCAGCCATCCTGTCAGGGACTTCGCATGGACGGATGAGGCCCTGCGGCTCCGCCGGGCAGGTGGGCGGTCCACCATGACCTACAAGGGGCCGAAGATGGAGGCCGTTACGAAGACCAGGGAGGAGTTCGAGGTGGGCGTGGACGATCACGAGGGCGCGGCGGCCATCCTGGAGCGCCTGGGCTTCAGGAGGGTGGCCAGGGTAACGAAGCGGCGGGAGCTCTATGGACTGGAGGGCTACCGCGTCATGCTGGACGAGGTGGAGGGCCTCGGGACCTTCGTGGAGGTGGAGAAGGCCACGCCGCCGTACCGGCCCGAGGAGCTGGTGGCGCTGCTGAAGCGGCTCGGAGCCGCGGAAGGGGCTATGGAGAGGAGGTCTTACCTGGAGCTCCTCCTCCGAGCCTGACAGACTCGAACTTGGGCCCTTTCCAGTGGATCATCTTTTCTATCTGGATCCTGACCAGGACCTCACCCTTGGGCTCCTTCTGGAGCCTGACCAGAGGGGCGTACTTCCAGCGGAAGGTCTTCCTGATCTGCTTCAGCTCCGGGTGCCTCTCCTCCTCGGCCA
>JACQPM010000027.1 GCA_016207475.1 Methanobacteriota archaeon
CTGCTCAGGCTCATGTACTCCTCGCTCCTCACGTTCATGCCCAGGTGGATCTTCTGGGAGACGGGGGAGACGGTGGCTATGGAGACGGAGAGCTTCTTCCCCTCGGAGAAGAGGTCGTCCCCCTTCCTCTCCACACTGGCACCCTGGGCCTCCAGGACCTCCCTGGCTATGGAGACCAGGAGCCTCTGCCGGTGGTAGGCGAGCCTCAGGTCGGTAGAGTCGAAGTGCTCCACGATGAAGTGGACCATGTCCACGGACTTGATCTCCTCTCCCTTCTTCAGATCTTCCAGGTCTACCATGTGCTCGGGGCCTATGGCGCATCCTCCACGGAAGCCCACGATGCTATCCTCCTGGACCCCGAAGGCGGCGAAGGCCCAGAGGGAGGTGATCTGGGACCCGTCGTAGTCTATCTTCTCCTTCGGTATGACCACCCTCATGGCCCCAACCTCCTGAGGAGTGGATCCTCCTTGCCGGCCGTGGCGAAGGCCCTCTCCCTCCGCCGGCAGGACTCACACCTACCGCAGGGCCTGGGCCCCGGCAGGTAGCAAGACCAGGACCACTCCAGGGGCATACCTAGCCTCAACCCCTCGGCCGCTATCTCGTCCTTCCGCATGGCCACCACCGGTGCAACTATCTTCACCTTATTCAGAGTAGAATATCCCAAAGCCCCGTTCGCAGCCTCGACGAACTCGGGTGTATTGTCAGGGAAGGTGGCCGCCTCCTCGGCATCGAAGCCCGCCACCACGCAGCCGCATCCAAGGGCCTCGGCGAAGCTCGCCCCTATGTTCACGAAGACCCCGTTCCTGTTTGGGACCCAGACCTGCCGGGCGGTCTTTGAGGCCTTCTCCATCGAGTCCAGCTCGTCGGCCCCAGGCTCCGGCAGGGCCTTACCAGTATCCACCAAGGCCGTCCTTGTGATCTCCCTCAGCCAGTCCAGGTTTATGGCCTTGTGCTCTATCCCCATGATCCGGCACGCCTCCATGGCGTACTCCACCTCCCGCCTGGCGGCCCTCTGCCCGTAGTCGAAGGTCAGGGCCAGCTTGATCTCCGTGCCCTGCTCCCTAGCCAATCCCAGGGCCGCTACTGAGTCGAGGCCGCTGCTAAGAAGGGCTACGCCTCTCACCTGCTCCCCCTCCGGGTCTTCAGCCTCCCGTGCCGCCTGTCCACCTCGTCCATCTGGTCGAGGAGCTTCCTCACGGCCGTCCTTATGGCGTCGGACTGGTTGACGAACTTCCGCTCGGACCCCACATGGGTCATCATGTCGTCGTACAGCTCCTTCGGCATATCCACCGTCACCTTGGGCATCCTATTCCCCCAGTATTACCCCAGTCTTATCACGGGAGGATACTTAAAGGTTTTTCCCAGGGCCCTGGAGGGACTTCCCAACCCTGCCTGGAGAATCGCAGGGAGACCATCAACCCTGCACCTTCTTCTTGAGCATCTCCAGCACCGTCTTTGCATCGGCCCTCCCCCTGGTCTTCCGCATCACCTGCCCGACGACGTAGTTGAGGGCTTCGCCCTTCCCGCCCAGGTAGTCGGCCACGGCCTGGGGGTTCTCGGCCACGGCCTCCTCGCAGGCCTTCTCGATGATGTCATCGGCCTTGATCTTCCCGAGGCCCATCTCCTCCACGATCCTCTCCACAGGCTGGGGCTTGGCCACCAGGATCTCCAGGATCTTCTTTCCTGTCTTTGGGGTGATCTCACCCGCCTGGATCATCCGGAGGAGGTCCACGACCTGCCCGGTCCCTATCCCGGACTCGGCGAAGGACTTGTCGTTGTAGACCAGGACGCGCTTCAGCTCGTCCCTCACCCAGGTGGCAGCGAACTGCGGGTCCACCTCCTTGGCGACCTCTTCGAAGGCGTTGGCCAGCTCCAGCTCGCTGGCCAGGACCTTGGCGTCCTCTGGCTTCACTCCATACTGGGCCACGAAGCGCCTCTCCTTCATCCCGGGCGTCTCGGGCATGGCCGCCTTTATCTCGGCGATCTTCTCAGGTGTTATGAGGAGCGGCGGTATGTCCGGGTCCGGGATATACCTGTAGTCCTCGGCCTCCTCCTTCAGCCTCATGGTCTTGGTGATCATCTGGGCCTCGAGGAAGGCCCTCGTCTCCCGCCTCACCGCCGCGCCCCGCTTCCTCAGGGACTTCTGCCTGGCGATCTCGAACTTCAGCGCTTTGTAGGCGCCTTTCACCGAGTTGATGTTCTTTATCTCCACCCTCGCCCCGCCCTCCAGGCTTATGTTGGTGTCTGTGCGCATAGTCCCGCCTTCCGCCCTGGCCTTCCCGGTGTAATGGAGGATCTTTATCAGCTCCCTCAGGAAGTTCCGGGCCTCCTCGGGGGAGCGGAGGTCGGGGGCGGTGACGATCTCTACAAGCGGGACCCCAGACCGATTGTAATCTACCTTCCCGCTTGTAGGATCGTACTTGCCGGGGTCCTCCTCCAAGTGGACCTCCCATATGTTTATGCCGTTGAGATTCCCGTTCCTTCCGATGGGCAGGGACGTGCGCTGGTAGCCGGAGGGCAGGTCGGGATAGTCGTAGTGCTTCCTCTGGATGTAGATGGGGCCCTTCACAATCTCGCACCCCAGCATCAGGGCGATCTCGACCACGGCGTCGATGGCCTCCTGGTTTACGGGGTGGGGCTTGGCCCCAGGCATCCCGGTGCAGACCTCGCAGACGTTGGTGTTGGGGGGGACGTCCCGGTAGTTCGTGGGGGAGTCGCAGTAGAGCTTGGTCCTGGTGGCCAGCTGCTCGTGGATCTCGAAGCCTATTATGGTCTCCATCAGCAACCCCCGTCTTCCAGCGCATAGAGCACGTTCAATATCTTCTGCTCTCCCAGGGGCTCCCCCTGGACCTGGAGGCCGACGGGTATCCCGTCCACCTCTCCCGCTTTTATCACCCCTGCCGGGATGCCGGCCAGGTTGGTGGGGACCGTCAGGACGTCGTAGCCGTACATGGCCATGGGGTCCATGCTCTCCCCCAGCCTGTGGGGGAGCTTCGGGACCGTGGGCCCGGCGATGACATCGACACCCTCCAGGGCCCCCAGGAGCTCCCTCTTTATCAGCGAGCGGAACTGCAGCGCCTTCTTGTAGTATTTACCGGAGTACTCCTTCTGGCTGATGTACCTGCCCAGCAGAATCCTCCGGAGGACCTCCCGCCCGCAGACCTCCTCTATCTTGCGGCCGTATCTCCTGCCGTCGAACTTCCTGGTGGCCGAGAAGAACTCCACGAATACCGTCAGGTAGTAGGTCGAGAGCCCCTTCCCCAGGTTGGGGAGGGTCACCGGCACCACCTCGGCCCCCATCCTCTCGAGCCTATCGAGGCTCTTCTTTATAACGCTCGTTATCCTGGGGTCCGTGAACTCCTCGAACTCCCGGGCGTAGCCTATCCTGCAGCCATCGATCTTCCTGCTCAGGAGCCTGGAGTACTCGGGCGGCTCCACCTTCAGGGTCGTGCACTCCTTGGGGTTGGGGCCCGCTATTACCTCCAGGAGGAGGGCGGCGGTATGGACGTCCCTGGCCATGGGCCCTATCTGGTCCAGGCTCATGGCCAGATCTATGAGGCCGTACCTGGGGACTAGGCCGTAGGTGGGCTTGATCCCCACGATGCCGCAGTGGGAAGCCGGGTTCCTTATGGAACCCCCCGTATCGGAGCCCAGCGCTGCGTCACACAGGGAGGCGGCCACGGCAGCTGCCGAGCCAGAGGAGGAGCCGCCCGGTATCCTACCGGGCGCAGCCGGGTTCTGGGTGGGGCCGAAGGCCGAGGTCTCGCCGCTGGAGCCGCAGGCGAACTCGTCCATGTTCGTCATCCCTACGACCACACCGCCCTCCTTTCTGATCCGCTCCACCACGGTGGCGTCGTACCCTGCCACGTAGTTCTCCAACGTAAAAGAAGCACAGGCCGCTCTGAGCCCTTTGACGCTGATATTGGACTTGACGGCGATGGCGAGGCCCGCCAGTTTCCCTTCAGCCAGGCGGGCCTCTTCCAGGGCCCTCGGGTTGAGATCCAGGAAGGCGTTGACCTCCTTCCCCTCCTCGATGGACTCCAGGTAGGAGGCCACCCCCTCTACTCCACCCACTTCCCGACCTCCATCACGAAAGAGCCATCCTCATCCAGTCTCGGGGCGTTCCTCTTCAAGATCAGCTTGAACTCCTCATCGATCCGGCCCTTGGCGTCCCCCCTGGTGACGTTGATCTCATCCACGACATAGTAGGTCTCGGCCAGGTCTATCTCCTCCAGGGCCCTGGACAGCTCCTCCAGGACTTTCTCCCCTTCCTTCCTGACTTCCTCCTCGTCCATATAGCCCAGGATTAGTCAGATGGACCTTATCACCTATTCGTCAGGCTCGCCAGGTAATCCCCCAGCCC
>JACQPM010000028.1 GCA_016207475.1 Methanobacteriota archaeon
ATAGCTTCCATCCTGGATGCCCGCCTCCCCAAGGTCAAGGACGATAGAGTTATATATGAGGAGAAGACCGAGGAGGGTCTGCCAATAGGGAATAGGCCGGTGGAGACGACCTTCGCCAAGATCGGCAGCCACATCGTATTGGACCCGAGCCTGGACGAGGAGCTCGTCACTGACGCAAGGCTGACGGTGGCCACAGACCCCAACGGGATCATATGCGCCATGCAGAAAGGGGGCTCCGGCACCTTCACCAAGGAAGAAATCCACCGGATAGTCCAAACGGCCAGAGAGAAGGGAGACGAGCTCAGGAAGTACCTGAAGTAGGTGGATCATGGGCAAGACTAAAACTGTAGGGTCTTCGGGGAAGTTCGGCACCCGCTACGGGATGCGCCTCAGGAAGAAGTGGCACGAGGTCGATAAAAAGCAGAAGGTGCTCCATGAGTGCCCAGTCTGCAGCAGGAAGGCTGTGCGGCGGACCTCCAGCGGGATCTGGAAGTGTAGGAAGTGCGGTGCCAAGTTCACCGGCGGTGCTTACCTGCCCTCCACCACCGTGGCCCAGACGGGAGCTAGGACAATCACAAGGATCGCTGAAAGGGAAGCGTAATGTACACGTGCGGTAGTTGCAAGAAGCAGGTGACCCTCAAACCCGACGATCCCATCCGGTGTCCCTTCTGTGGCTACAAACTTCTCATCAAGGAGCGACCGAAGGTCTCGAAGAGAGTGAAGGCGAGATAGAACAAGGCCAGGGTGTCCTCATGGGAGAAGAGAGGCTGGCGACCTATTCAAGGAACGTCTTCATACCTCTCACCAACGCCTGCAGGAACAGATGCGGGTACTGCGCCTTCAGGTCCGAGAAGCCCGGTCTGTTGAGCCGGACGAGGGTCCGGGCCATCCTGGAGGAAGGGGCCAGGCACGGCTGCAAGGAGGCCCTCTTCACCCTGGGCGAGAGGCCCGAGGTCCATCCTGCCATAAGGGCGGAACTGCGGTCCATGGGCTACGCCACGGTCATAGAGTACCTCTACGACCTCTGCCTGGAGGCCAAGGACCTGGGGCTGCTGCCCCACACCAACGCCGGGGTTGTAGACAGGGCGGAGCTCAAGGCCCTCGGGGAGGTGAACGCCTCCCTGGGGCTGATGCTGGAGTCCATCAGCGAGCGGCTATGCGGCCACGGCATGCCCCACGAGGGCTGCCCAGGCAAGTGGCCTCCGGCGAGGCTGGAGGTCCTGGAAGAGGCCGGGAGGCTGAGGATACCATTCACCACAGGCATCCTGGTGGGGATAGGGGAGAGCTATGACGAAGTCATAGCTTCCCTGGAGGCGATAAAGGAGCTCCATAACCGCCACGGCCACATCCAGGAGGTCATAATCCAGAACTTCAAGCCCAAGAGGGGCACCCCCATGGCCTCTGTCCCAGAGCCTTCCCCCCTCCTCCTTCTCAAGGTCTTCGCCGTAGCCCGGGCGATGCTTCCGGGCATAGGGATCCAGACCCCTCCCAACCTGAACTCCCACTGGAATTTAACTCTCCTGTACGGGGCCAACGACCTGGGGGGAATATCCCCGGTCACGGTCGACCATATAAACCCCGAGGCCCCCTGGCCAGGGCTGGCGGGATTGAGGCAGCGGGCCGCGGACGTGGGGTTCAGGCTGAGGGAGAGGCTCCCCATATACCCCGGATTTGTCCTCCGGGGCTGGTACCCCGAGGCCCTGGGGGATCTGGTGGTCGATGCTACCGACGGTTCGGGTCTCGTCAGGGAGGGTTGAGATGCTCGACCTCCTGGACCTTGGCACCGAGGTTGAAGGGATCCTGAGAAAGGCCCTGGAGGGGGAGAGGATTACAGAGGGTGAGGCCCTCAGGCTCCTCAAGGCCGAGGGAGACGACCTCCTGGCGACCTTGATGGTGGCCAACAGGATAAGGCAGGAGAAGGTCGGCGATGTGGTGACCTACGTCGTCAACAGGAATATCAACTTCACCAACATCTGCACCGGGAGCTGCCTCTTCTGCGGCTTCCGGAGGGAGAGGGGGGAGCCCGATAGCTACCTCCTGACCATAGACCAGGTCCTGGAGAAGGTGAGGGAGGCCCTGAAGGTGGGGGCCACGGAGGTCTGCATCCAGGGCGGTCTCCACCCGGACCTGGACATAAGTTTCTACACCAGCCTCCTCAGGGCGATAAAGAGGGAGGCGAAGGTCCACATCCACGCCTTCTCTCCCATGGAGGTGTACTACGCCGCCCAAAGGTCGGGCCTGGAGGTGAAAGAGGCGCTCCAGCGCCTGAAGGAGTCGGGCCTGGACTCCATGCCGGGGACGGCGGCAGAGATCCTGGACGACGGGGTGCGGGCCGTCATCTGCCCTGAGAAGATGAGGACCAGGGACTGGGTCGGGGTCATCAGGGAGGCCCACCGCCTCGCTATACCCACCACGGCCACCATGCTCTACGGCCACGTGGAGGGGCCCGATGAGCAGGTGGAGCACCTCAGGGTGCTGCGGGAGCTCCAGGACGAGACCGGGGGTTTCACGGAGTTCGTCCCCCTCTCCTTCGTCCATTTCAACACGCCCCTCTACCTGGCTGGGGGATTGAAGGAGGGGGCGACGGGCATGGAGGATCTCCGGATATTCGCCGTCTCCAGGATCTACCTGGACAACTTCAGGAACCTCCAGGCCTCGTGGGTGAAGCTGGGGCGGAAGTTCGCCCAGGTGATGCTCAGCTTCGGGGCCAACGACCTGGGAGGCACCCTGATGGAGGAGAATATATCCCGCTCGGCTGGCCTCTCCCCCGAGATGCTGACCCAGGAGGAGATCGTCCGCATGATAAAGGAGGCCGGGAGGATACCCAGGCAGCGGGGGACGCTCTACGACGTCATAGAGAGCCCCGCAAACTCATCCCATATAC
>JACQPM010000021.1 GCA_016207475.1 Methanobacteriota archaeon
CAGCGACTCGCGCTTGTCCATGTCGATGGCATACTTGGTCATTATATCCTCGGCCTTCAGCCTCTTCATCTCTGCCCTCGTCATGCCACCGAAGGCCCCCAGGATATCGAAGGTGGAGATGATACCGCGGCAGTCGCCCTTATCGTCCACCACCACGATACCGGTGACGTTATTGGTGGTTATGGCCTCCAGGACCGCCGTCACGGGGGCCTTCATCCCCACCGAGACCACCTTCTTGGTCATCGCCTCTGCTATCGCCACGCCCCTCAGGAGGGGGTTCATAGATGCCTGACCTCCCTTATGAGCCCCTTGTCCTTACCTATAGATTCCACCCCCGCTTAGATATTGGGCACTCCCATTAATAATCCTGCCGGAATCATGCCCTGAGGAGGTCCACTATCTGGGACGGGAGGCTCGCAACCCTTACCCCCGCCCCCTCCAGGACCGCTATCTTGGACTTGGCTGTTCCAGCGCCTCCGGTTATTATCGCTCCAGCGTGCCCCATCCTCTTCCCCACCGGCGCTGTCCTGCCCGCTATGTAACCCACCACTTTTTTTGAATAACCTCTGGCCAGGTACTCCGCCGCCCTCTCCTCCAGAGTCCCCCCAATCTCCCCTATGAGGACCACGGCCTCTGTCTCGGGATCGTCCTGGAAGCGCTCGAGAGCGCCGATGAAATCGATGCCTATGACCTTGTCCCCACCTATGCCGAGGGCGGTGGACTGCCCCATGCCTGCCCTCGTGAGCTGGTGGATGATCTCGTAGGTCAACGTCCCGGAGCGGGATACTATCCCGACCTTTCCCGGACGGAAGATGTGGTTGGGCATGATCCCGATCTTGCAGGCCCCGACAGAGGTTATCCCAGGACAGTTTGGGCCTATGACCGTGAGCCCCCTGGCCCTGGCATGCTGCACTATCTCAATGCTGTCGTGGACCGGTATCCCCTCCGTTATGATGACCGTCAGCAGGGCGGAAGCCAATGCTTCCAGGGCGGCGTCCTTGGCGAACCTGGCGGGGACGAAGATGGCCGCAGCTTCCGCATCCTCGTGCTCCAGAGCGTCGCCGACGGTGTTGAAGACCCTCACCCCGTGGACCTCCTCCCCCCCTTTCCCGGGGGTCACCCCCGCCACGACCCTCGTCCCGTACTCCAGCATCAGCCGCGTGTTGAAGGAGCCCTGCCTGCCAGTGATGCCCTGGACGATCACCCTCGTATCCCTGTCCACCAGTATCAAAGCTCCACCACCCTCCGCACCCCTTCCTCCAGGGAGTCCAGGGCGTGGATCCCGTGGGCCCGTAGGATCTCCTTCGCCTCCCCTTCGTTAGTCCCGATCATCCGCACCACGATTGGGATTTTTATCCCTACTCGCTCCTTGTAGTTCGCTATTCCCAGTGCGATCTCGTCGCACCTGGTGATCCCCCCGAAGATGTTTATGAAGACCTTCTTGGGCCTCTTGAGGAGGACTACCTCCAGCGCCTGCTCCATCCGCTCTACACCGGCTCCGCCGCCCACGTCCAGGAAGTTGGCAGGCCTGCCGCCGTAGTACTCCAGCACGTCCAGGGTGGCCATCACCAGCCCGGCACCGTTCCCGATGACCGCTGTATCGCCCTCGAGCTCCACGTACTGGAGATCGTACTCCCTGGCTTTCTTCTCAGCCCCACCGACGGCCTCCTCCAGGGATGCCAGCCCCGGTTGCCTGAAGAGGGCATTCTCGTCGATGATCATCTTTGCGTCTGCGGCCACCAATCCTCTCTCCGTCACCGCCAGGGGATTTATCTCGACCAGCTCTGCATCGTACCGCCGCATGATCTCGTACAGTTTGTGGGCCAGGAGCGTGGCTCCGGGCCTCTGTAGGTCCATGCCTGGGGTGTAGGGTAGTCTAACCATCTTGCCCATCCTGGCCATCTCCTCCACCTCCACACCCCCTTGGGTCGAGAAGAGGCAGACGACGCCCTTCTCCGCCCCGTCCACCGTCAGGGCCAGGTACCACTCCTCCTGGATCTCCAGCCTCTCCTCCACCAGTACCTCGTTCACCCGCTCCCCCCTTATCTCCGATCCCAGGAGCCTCTCGACCGTATCCCGCAGGTTGGAGGAGTCGGCATAGGCTATGCCGCCGGCCTTCCCCCTGCCTCCCACCAGGACCTGGGCCTTGACCACCGCTCCCCGCAGGTCCACGGCAGCCAGGTCCGCGATACCCCTGACCAGGAAACCCCTGGGTACAGGTATAGAGTGCCTCCTGAAGATCTCCTTGGCGGCGTACTCCTTCAGCTTCACGAAGGGAGTATGGTGGTATGTATAGAAAAAAGTTTCCCAGCCTTTGGTACCTTGGGGGCTAGCGCCGCCTGGGCTGGAAGCTCCCGGGGCTCCGCCTCTCGACCTTCTTCTCGGCCGTCTTCTTCCCCCGGAAGGTCTTCCCGCAGGTGCACATGATGACCTCAAAGGTGGTCCTCACCCCCCTGTCGAAGGTCTGGGTCTTCCCCACCACCTTTCCGGTGGCGGCGGGCTTCCCGCAGGCCGGGCAAGGGGCTTCGCCAGACGATTCTTCCTCGGGCATCACTGGGCCTTCTCGGCGAAGGCCACCCTCCTCTTGACGCTGATGACCTTTATCTTGAGCTCGTCGCCCAACTGGGTACCTGGGACGAATATCACAAACCCCTGGATTCTGGCGATCCCGTCGCCGTCCCTTCCCATGTCAGTTATTTTAACGTCGTATTCTTTTCCCTCCTCTACTGGAGGGGCAGCGGCGGAGGACTCTGCGCTCCGCATCCCGTCTTGCCAGCCCATACTTTCAACTCCTTTCTTTGCTATAGAGAAGACCAGAAATAAGTTTCCAACTGCCCTAAATCTTCTCTTGCCCTTCCTCAAAAAATGTTAATGTTTAAAAGAATTATTGTAAGCCGAGATCTAAAACCCTCTTTCCCCTGGGGTCCGGTAGTATCTTGAGCCTCCCTTGGAACTCCCGATCCAGCCCCGCACCCTGGAAGAGCCGATCGAGGAAGACCGCCAGGGCCCCTACCTCCGAGTGGGGCTGGTTCCCTACGGCCACGTTATAGTCCGCCAGCCCGTAGACCTCCCGGGGGACCTTCTCGGCCCCCACTACGACCAGGATGCCCCCCTCACCGGCCTTTATCTCCCCCATCACCGTCCCCATGGGGACGCCGTACATGGTGAGGTGTACCACCTTCCCCTTCCATCCCTTTATGTAGGGTATGGGGGCCCTGATGCTCTCCAGGTAGAAGGGCCCTCCCCACCTCTCCACGACCCTCTCCACGCTCCCCTTGACACCCTTATCTTCCCCCACCATCACCATCCCTTCGGCCCCGAAGGCCCTTGCCACGAGGGCCACGTGGGTGGTTATGCGTCTGTCCCTCTGGGGCCTGTGCCCCAGCCTGAGTACTACGACCCTCATCTCTGACCCTGCAAGGCCCCGGTGATCTCGTCGCCCCCATACCTGGAGGTGATGATCCTGGTCCTTCCCTTCCTCCCATGCCCCGTGAACTTTGTATCTATCATCCTTATGGACTCCAGCTTGTCCAAGATCCGGTAGAACTTGGTGTAGCTCTGCCCCACCTTATCCTTGAATCGGGTGTAGAGGTCCCCCGAGTCGATCTTATCCCCTGCCCCTGCTACGAGTTTCACCAGCTCCAGCTCCTCTGGATCCAGGGAACGCAGGAGCTGCCTCAGGTTGACCAGCCTCGACCGCTCGTAGGCCCTCTCCACATGGGCATCCTCGATCTTCCTGGAGGAGTCCGCCTCGGCGACCAGGGTGGAGACCCTGAGGAGCTCTATGCCCACCCTCAGGTCTCCGTGGGCGGAGGCGTAGGTAGCGACCTTCTCGATAATTTCGTCGCTCGCTACGCCCGGATACAATCCCAGTTTGGCCCTGTTCCGGAGGATGTCCAGCATCTCCCCCATGGAATAGGGCGGGAAGAAGACCTCCTGGGGCTTGTAGAGGGAGGCCACCCTGGCCTCGAGCTTGTAGGCGAACTCCGTATCGGAGAGGATGCCGAAGAGGGCCGTCCTCACGCCGGGGAAGAACTCGGGGGCCTTGAGGATGTCGTAGATGATGTCGTTGGCGTGGCGGTCGTGGAAGAGGTAGTTCATGTCGTCCAGAGCTACTACTAAGCTCTTTCCATCCTTCGTCAGCTTCTTGAAGATCTGCTCGTAGACCCTCTGGAAGGGGACCCCCGTCTCTGGCGGCGCGTGGCCCAGGACTTTCTTGTGGATCTGGGAGAAGATGGCGAACTTGGAGCTGTGGATCTGGCTGTTGATATGGACACAGACGACCTTCTGCCCTTCGGGTGTTGCCTCCACCTGGTCGAAGAGGACCTTGACGGCCGTCGTCTTCCCCGTTGCAGGGGGGCCCAGGATGCGGGCGTTGAGAGGCCTGCCTCCTCGCAAGGCAGGCCTAATGCAGAGGGCTATGCCTTCCATCTGGGCGTCGCGGTGGATGAAGTTCTCTGGGATGTGATCGAGGTCGAAGACCCTCTCCTCCTTGAAGAGGGTCTCGCCAGACATGAGGAGGTCCTTGATGGGCTTCCCCATCAGAGGACTCCCTTGGTGGACGGCATTCCCTCCCCCACTATGGAGCATGCCTCCCTGAGGGAGAGGGCGAGGGACTTGAAGAGGGCCTCGGCCTTGTGGTGGTCGTTCTTCCCTTCAAGGAGGCGGGCGTGGAGGTTGATGCGGAACTCCGATGCGAGGGTCTCGAGGAAGTGGGGGAGCATCTCGGCGCTCATGTCCTCGATCTTCTTCCTCCTGAACTCCACCCCCAGGGCGCAGTAGGCCCTCCCGCCCAGGTCCACGGAGGTGAGCATCAGGACGTCGTCCATGGGGACGATGGAAGAGCCGAACCTCCTGATGCCCCTCTTCTCCCCCAGGGCCTTTTTGAAGGCCTGGCCCAGGGCTATGGCCACATCCTCCACCACGTGGTGTTCGTTGTCCCCCCGCGCCTTCACCGTCAGGTCGAAAGAGCCGTGCCTCGCCAGGCTGGAGAGCATGTGATCCAGAAACTTTATCCCGGTACTCACCTCGCCATCCCCCCGCCCCTCGATCCGAAGGCGGACCTTGACCTCCGTCTCCTTCGTCTTCCGATTTACCGTAGAGGTGCGCATATCCCCCTAATGCTCCTCCTTCGGGAAGACCTCCAGGACGTCACCCTCCTTCAGCGGGTGCCTGGACATGGACCAGTCGTACTTCTGCCCGCTGATGGTGTACTTGATCTTCTTCCTCACCCCGTCCACCGCTACGATGAAGGCCCCCCTTCCAGGGAAGCCCTTGGTCTCCACATCGGCGGCCTCGCACAGGGCATCCAGCGCCGTTGCGCCCTCTGGGAGGGTCAGGGGGACCTCCCTCTCCGGCTCTTTGACCTTGACCTTGACCGTCACATGGATCGGCATGATATCACCTCTCCATTAGCCTCTCCACCCTCGATATATAAGGCTATTTGCAACCGGGGCCGTATCCGGTTTCTTTTAACTAAGCTTCAGCTCTGAGACGAGCTTCCGGACGTCCTCCACGGAAGCCTGGAAGGCTTTCCTCTCTTCACCCTCCAGCGTGATCTCTATCACCTTCTCCATCCCCCGGGCCCCGAGCTTAACAGGCACGCCAGCGAAGCACCCCTCGACCCCGTACTCCCCCTCCAGGTAGACGGAGCATGGTATGATCCGCTTCTTGTCCTTCAGGATCGCCTCCGCCATCTCCACGGCGGCCGCGGAAGGCGAGTAATAGGCGCTGCCGGTCTTGAGGAGGTTCAGGACCTCCCCACCAGCGTTCCGGGTCCTCGCCACCAGGGCCTCGATCCGCTCCTTGGGTAAGAGGGATGTGATTGGGATGCCTGCCACGGTGGAGTAGCGAGGGAGGGGGACCATAGAATCCCCATGGCCTCCCAGGACGAAGGCCGAGACGTCCTCCACGGAGACGTCCAGCTCCATGGCTATGAAGGAGCGGAGCCTGGCCGAGTCCAGGGCCCCGGCCATGCCTATCACCCGCTCCCGGGGGAACTCGCTCACCTTCAGGGCGACGTAGGCCATGGCATCCAGCGGATTGGTCACTACGATGAGACAAGCCGCTGGTGAGCGCCGGGCCACCTCCCGCGTGACGGCCTTGACTATATCGGCGTTCTTGGCCAGGAGATCCCCCCTGGTCATCCCTGGCTTCCTTGCAAGGCCTGCTGTGATTATCACCACGTCGGAATCCGCGGTCTCATCATAGCCGTTCGTCCCGACGATGCGGCAGTCGAACCCCTCGATGGGGGCCGCTTCCTGGAGGTCCAGGGCCTTCCCCTGCGGAATACCTTCCGCCACATCGACGAGGACTATATCTCCAAGCTCCTTGCTGGCTGCCCAGTGGGCTGCCGTGGAGCCGACAGCGCCAGCCCCCACGATGGTGATCTTCCTCCTGCCCATGGTCTACCCTAGCCCACCTCGTATAAATAAATTAGTGTTCAGCTGAACCGCTCCTCGGACTCGGCTGAGGCCTCGTCCTCGTCGCGGTTCGAAGGGGTGTCGGCACGAGCAGGACGACCGCAGGGAGTCCTGCGAAGTGCTGACAGATGGGCCCGCTGAGATTCGAACTCAGGACCTCCTCCGTGTCAGGGAGACGTCATAACCAGCTAGACCACGGGCCCCGGTCGGATATAGCTTTTGGGCTTTTAATATCTTTCGTTCAGATGTAGGGCACCAGCCCTTTCTTCTCCGCCACCTTGACCTTCGCCTTCCCGGTCACTATGTCGCCATTCCCTGTCCGCACAATTACGTCTATGATGTAGTCGCCGGGGGCTATATCCTTGGCCACGGTGACGGTGAAGGTTATGATCCTGCTCTCCTCGGGCTTGAGGGTGAACTGGGTCCTGTTGGGCTTTGTCACGCTGAGGCCCTCGGTGGCCGTGGCGTCGGCGGTTATGGTCTCGGTGGCGTTCCCCACGTTGGTGGCCCGGACCTCCACCCGCAGGGTCTCGGGCTCCTGGAGGCTCACCTGCCCCGGTATGACCTCGGTGCTCAGCTTTATGGCGTGGCTGTCGCTCCAGAGGGCGCAGCCTGCCACGAGGGTGGCCAGCAGGAGGACGGCGAGGAGCCTCATCGCCCTACCCCTTGGGGCAGGGCGGATATAACCGTTGCGGTCCTGCTTCCCTCACCCGCCCACGGCCTTGGCCACCATGGGATGCTCCCTGTTCAGGATTATGACGGAGTAATCCCCCGTGGTCCCGGGGCGCTTCTCGATCTTTATGGCTTCCATCCCGTGGAGGCTGTTGAGGATCTCCTTCCGCTCCTCGTTCGTGAGCGTCAGGAAGGCCTCGTTCAGGCGGTTCTTGAGGAAGGGGACGAGCCAGACCTCCTCGGTCCGGTACTTCCTGGTGGCCTCCTCGATGAGCCTCAAGCAGAGTTCCATGTTCGCGTCGGTTATGTAGGCCTTTGCATCGATGGCGCCGTCCCCTTCTACCTCCGAAGGGGGCGTCTCGGCAGGGGCGTCTCGGCCCAGGAGGTCTCCTATGAGGGTCTCGGCCGGGAGGAAGTGCCCCCGTCCGACGATGTTCCTCAGGTCCCCGGAGGCGCTCCCCTCCAGGCAGACGACGGTCACCCCCTTTGCCCTCTCCCTGATCCTCCTGACTATGGGTATGTAGTCCCTGTCTCCCCCCACTATGAAGAAGTGGTTTATATCCCCCCGGGTGAGGAGGACCTCCTGGACCGCCAGGGAGAGCTCCAGGTCGGCGCTGTTCTTCCCCGCCTTGTTGATCCCGTACTGCGGATCGAAGGACATCATCGCCAGGGAGTTGAGGGCCTCCTGGGTCTCTGAATATTCCCAGTTCCCGTAGGCCCTCCCCATGATGAAGTTCATCCCCATCTCCTCCTCGATCTTGCGCTTCAGCCTGGAGAGGAGGGCCATGGTCACGTCCGCCGGGCTCCCCTGTGGCCTCCCTTCAAGGTAGCCCTTCACCGCCAGATAGATGTTCTCGAAGTCCACGAAGACCGCGCAGTTGGCCCTAGGCGTCGGGAGCATGGTATACTTCCCTAGTTCGACTGGGTCATTTTGGCCTTGTCTACGACACGATAATCGTCGTCCAGGAACAGGAGCCATATCAGGGGCATGCCGTCTCTCCCAACCCCGCGAACGGTGGCTGTCCAGGTAGAAAGGCCATTTGTGGATTTCTCCAGTTTTTTTATATTGGCGGGCCTGATGGTGAAGTTGAGCCTGATAGTGTCCCTGTAGTATACAATTTCGTAGCCGTCCAATTTCTCACTGGCCATCTCTAGAGGAGATTTCGGAGGAGGGGGAAGGGTCGGGGCGACCGTCTGGGTTACGGCTGGAACGATCTCTGTGGGCTGAGCTGGCGCTGACGGTACCTTAGTAACGGCCAATGGCGGGAGGCTGCTTCCCTCGCTCTCCACCAGTATCACGGTGGAGGTATCCTCTTGCCGCTCCCCAAAGAGGGACGGAGAGGTGAAGAAGTAGATAACCGCCACTATGAGGAGTAGTGGTAAGCCAAGGACCAACCACTGCCTGGCCTTGCCCTCTTTCTGGGCCTCTTCCCGGACTTCCTGTTTTTTGACTTCCTCCACCATAGATATCGTCCTGAGGTTCGACCTCACAGTATCCATTAACCAGTGAATATTTTTTGGAATGCCGGGGTCTCGGCGGAAGGTCGAGGTAGCGAAGCGTTAAGTGAGTGTCGGCACGAGCAGGACGACCGAAGGGAGTCCTGCGAAGTGCTGACAGATGGGCCCGCGGGGATTCGAACCCCGGACCTTCCGGTTATCAGCCGAACGCGCTAGCCAAGCTGCGCCACGGGCCCCAAGGTAGCTACACATCAGCTTTATTTAAAGATATTGCGTTACGAAACGGTTTTATACCGTGGTGCCGAAGATACTGGGGAGGGCCCGTAGCTCAGCTGGTAGAGCGCTGCATTCGCAATGCAGAGGCCTCGGGTTCAAATCCCGACGGGTCCATATCTCACCCTCGCCTTCGCTCCCTTCGGTCACTCAGGCTCGCTCGAGACCGCAGTCAGCACTTCGCAGCCAGGCCTTTCGCAATGGATGGCTCGAATGGCTGCTCGTGCCGACACCCAACTCAAGGGGTGACCGCCAGGCGCCGCCTCTCCTCCTTGTCGAAGAAGATATCCCCGTCCTCTTTGTATTTCTTGAGGAGGAAGTGGGTGGAAGTGCTCTGGACCCTCTCCAGGGGGGCGAGCTTTTCTGCCACGAAGGTGGCCACCTCCTTCATGGTCTTCCCTTTGACCAGGACTGAGAAGTCATAGGCCCCAGAGATCAGGTAGAGGGTCTGGACCTCAGGGAAGCGCATGATCCTCTCGGCGACGGCGTCATAGCCCCTGCCCCGCTCGGGAGTAACCTTCACATCTATCATGGCGTATACCGGCTCCTGGCCGGCCTTCTCCCAGTTGATCACGGTCTTGTACCGCCTTATTACCCCCTTCCTCTCGAAGTCCTTCATGTGCTTCCGGACCTTGGCCTCCGTGGATCCCACCATGGTGGCGATCTCCCTGGCGCCCAGCCTGGCGTCTCTCTCCAGGATCTTGAGGATCTCCTCCGCCTCTCCAGCCACTGCCATACCTCACCTCGGAAGTTATAAGCAACGGAGAGGTATAAAACCTTCGGTATGGAGTTCCGGGGGCCCCTGGTCAGAGGGATATTTCTCAGGAGGCCCAACAGGTTCACGGTCCTGGTGGAAATTGGGGGCGTGCCCAGGACCTGTCATCTGCCCAACCCCGGGAGGCTGGAAGAGCTCCTGGTCCCTGGGGCGAAGGTCTTCCTCCGGGAGAAGGGGGAAGGAAAAAGGAGGACCGGCTACGACCTCGTTGCCGTCTCCCACCAGGGAGGGCTCGTCTCCGTCGACTCCAGGCTCCCGAACCGGCTGGTGGAAGAGGCCCTGGCCGAGGGGAGGATCCCACCCTTCCGCCGCTGCCACCTTGCCAGGGGCGAGGTATCCTACGGGAGGAGCCGCTTCGACTTCCTCCTCCAATGCGGGGACCGCCCCTGCCTCCTGGAGGTGAAGTCCTGCACCCTCGTCAGGGATGGAAGGGCCCTCTTCCCGGACGCCGTCACCGATCGGGGGAGGCGCCACGGCCTCGAGCTGGCCAGGGCCCACCAGGAGGGGTACAGGGCCGCGGTCCTCTTCGTCGTCCAGCGGACCGACGCCTCGATCTTCTCTCCCAACGATGCTACGGACCCTGCCTTCGGGGAGGCCCTCCGATGGGCCGCCTGGCAGGGGGTGGAGGTCCTGGCCTACCGCTGCCTGGTCACGGAGAGAGGGGTCAGCCTGGAGGAGGAGGTGGCAGTGGACCTCGGTGGTAAGGCCTGTAGATGATACTGTGCAAATATAGGGCAGATGGAGAGGATCCAGGTCGATCTCGAAAAATGCACGGGGTGCGGCCTCTGCAGGGCCATATGCCCCAAGGGGCCGAGGGTCTGGGAGATGAAGGAGGGCAAGGCCATCGTCAAGGACAGCACCCACTGCCTCATGTGCGGTATGTGCGCCACGAGATGCCCTGAAGGGGCGATAAAGTACGGGTGGTACGGAGGTGAAAGGTGATGGAGAAGGGATTGTTCTGCGGGATAAATAAGCCTAAGGGCGGGAAGGGCGAGCTGGAGAAGGTCCACGTGCCCGTGATCTGCGTCCCAGAGAGGGCCAAGGCAGGAGAGCCTATCCAGGTCACGGTGCGGGTGGGGGGGGGAGTGGCATCCCATGGAGGAGGGGCACCACGTCCAGTGGGTCGAGCTATACTCCAGGGCGAACTTCCTCACGAGGGTGGACCTGACGCCCGTCTTCACCAGGCCCGAGGTGACGGTCACGCTGGTCAAGGGCGCCATCCACAAGGGCACGACCCTGAGGGCCGTTGCGAAGTGCAACCTCCATGGGATGTGGGAGGGCGAGGCAGAGCTGGAGGTGGACTAGAGTCCTCCGAAGGCCCTTTCAATAACTTTTTCTTACGCTAAACCCTCGTCCATGACTAACCAGGGGGTACGGCATGGCGGCAGATAGGAGCAAGTTCAAGATAAACAAACTCGAGGGCAGCGGCCTGAAGTTCGAGAACCTCGAGATCGAGGTAGGGAAGGTGGAGAAGTTCTGGGACGAGCCCATGGGCCCCACCCCCAAGCCGACGCTGAAGGACCTCAGGAACTGGGACAAGAAGCTCCTGGAGAGGTACAAGCCCCTATACTCCCCCCTGACTGAGCTCTGCGAGCTCTGCACCTACGGCCCCTGCGACCTCTCCAAGGGGAGGAGGGGCGCGTGTGGTATCAATATAGGGTCCCAGCAGGCCCGGTTCAACGTCATCGTCGCCACCATAGGCACCGCCTGCCATGCAGCCCATGCCCGGGGCATCCTGGAGCATGCCATAAAGAAGAAGGGACGCGACGCGCCCATAGACCTGGGAAAGGGGAACCAGGTGGAGGCCCCGATCATAAGGACGGTCGTGGGGATGAAGCCCGAGACCCTGGGGGACCTGGAGGAGGTCCTCGACTATACCGACAGGGAGACGACGAAGGTCCTCGCCTCCACCGCCACCGGCCAGGAGGGTGACGCCCTGGACCTGGAGTCTAAAGGACTTCACATCTCCCTGATGGACAACGTGGTGAAGGAGGTGGCCGACCTGGCCCAGATCGTGGGCTACGACTTCCCCAAGGGCGACCCCGATGCCCCCCTGGTGG
>JACQPM010000004.1 GCA_016207475.1 Methanobacteriota archaeon
CCTCTGGGCCGAGCGATTGATAAAGCGGATAGCGGAGGCCAAGAGGATGGAGATAACCTTCGGATGACATGGTCGAGATAGCGGTCATAGCCAACAGGGGCCAGTACAACCACAGGATCTACAGGACCCTGCGGTACCTGGGGGTCGAGGCCCAGCTCCTCCAGAACACCGTGACGGTGGGGGAGCTGGAGGCCCTGGGGCCCAAGGGGATCGTGGTGGGGGGCGGCCAATACCTGGAGGCCAGCGGTAACTCGGGGCAGATAATCCGGACGTTCGCGGGGCGCGTCCCCATCCTGGGGATATGCCTGGGCCACCAGCTCCTGGCCAAGCTCTACGGGGGCGAGGTGCAGTCCGCCCCCATAGGCGAGTATGCGGACTCCGAGATCATCGTGGACGAGGAAGATGTGATCCTGAGGGGCCTCAAGCCCGCCTTCAGGGCCTGGGTCTCCCACAAGGACGAGGTCTCGGCCATGCCCAAAGATTTCCTCGTCCTGGCCCACTCCGATACATGCCCGGTAGAGGCCATGGCCCACCGCTCTCTGCCTCTCTACGGGGTCCAGTTCCACCCAGAGGTGGAGCACACCCCCCAGGGGCCCGAGATCTTCAGGAACTTCCTGCGGGTCTGCGGGCTCTAGGCTCCCACGAAGAAGGCCGCGAGGGCCAGGAGCATGGCGCCCTTGATCCTCCTCTGGCACCCCCGCGCCCTGGCAGGGGTCGCCTCCGGGAGGAAGTCCGCCAAGGCATAGATGAAGAGCATATCCGCCAGCAGGACCACCGCCAGGTAGCGGATCCCCAGGAGGCCCAGGAGGTAGGGGGCGGGGCTCAGGACCACGGCCAGGCTTACGAAGGCCGCCGCCACCCAGGCCGCCCTCCCTATCCCCAGCTCCCGGGGAAGGGTCCTGGCGTAGGGCCGGTCTCCCTCATAGTCCTCGATGTCTTTCACCACCTCCCTCCCCACGTTGGCCAGGCCCGCCAGGAGGGAGAGGAGGAGGGTCGGGAGAGGATGGCCGACAGCAGCCCCGCCGAAGAAGAAGGGGGAGGCGACCAGGTAGCTCACCGTCAGGCCCTTGAGGAGGCCGCCGCGCCTCTTTATCCTCCAGGCGTAGAGGTAGAGGAGCACGGAGTTGAGGAGGGCGATGGCGAGGACGAAGGGGCTTATGGGCGCCGAGGCCAGGCCACCCAGGGCGAAGAGAAAGAGGGCATAGAGCCTGGCGGAGGCAGGCGCAACGGCGCCGGAGGGGATGGGCCTGGAGGGGTCGTTCACCCTGTCTATATCCACATCGAAGTAGTCGTTTATGACGTTCCCTGCGCCGCATATGAGGAAGGCGGCCCCGGAAGCCAAAAGGGCTTCCCATCCAACACCGCCGGAGGCCACGTAGGCCCCCCCCGCCACCGCCAGCCCTGCCATGGCCCCGTTCAGGGGCCTCAGGATTCTCAGATATGGGTCCACAGCGGGATATGGGCAAGGAAAGATATAAATTATGAGGCGCAGCGGTATAAAGCAGCCCGGTAGTGTAGTGGTCAATCATGCGGGACTCTGGATCCTGCGACAGAGGTTCGAATCCTCTCCGGGCTATCACCTGCCCCGCGGCAATCTAGTTAAATATAAATAAGAGTTTCATCCACGTCTAGTCGGATGAAGATACAGGAGATCAAGGTCAGGGACCGGGAGGTGACCCTCCTGACGGAGCTCAACCTGATGGTCTTCTCCCTCCTCCTCGCCGCCCTCTCCATAACCATCATCTACTTCCTCTGGAGAGGGGCAGAGCCCAGGTTCATAGGCCTCCTGATAGGCTCCTCGCTCCTCACCATGGCCGTCATCTTTGCGGTCCTGAAGAAAGGCCTCCTGCCGGAGGAGGAGATTACGGCCGTTGAGTAGCCCAGAGAAGAAAACCCTGACCATGGGGAGGAGGGCCTTCAGCGCCTCCATCGTCGCCGGAGCGATCGCTCTCTTCTCCCTCAGTTTCCTGGCCACTATAGTACGCTACCTCTGGCCCGCAGGGGAGAAGGCGGAGGGGAAGGCCGTGGAGATCGCCAGGGCCGGAGAGGTAGCGCTCGGCGCTGCCAAGGAGAAGTGGCTCTTCGAGGGCTTCCCTGCCATACTGATAAACTTCCCAGAGGGCTACAAAGCCTTTGCTGTGAAGTGCACCCACCTGGGTTGCACCGCCGCCTGGAGGCCCGAGGGCTGGAAGCCCATCGGCTTCGCGAACCCGGTCCTCTTCTGTCCCTGCCACGACGGTGTATTTGATCCCAAGACCGGGAAGGTCCTGGCAGGGCCGCCCCCGGCAGCCCTCCCCGAGATCCAGGTGGAGGAGCGCGGCGGGAAGATCGTGGCCACGGGCTGGAAGGACCAGGCCTACGTCAAGACGCTGGACGTCTACAGGAAGTGAGCCGCGAAAAGTATTTATAAGAAGAGCGAGGTATCCTACGCCCATGCCTGGAGCTAGATTCGCTCTCATTGTCATCCTCCTCGCTTTCCTCGTCCCCACCGCCTGGGGGGAGGAGAACTCCTGCGTCTCCTGCCACTCCAATCCCACGGTCATCCAGTCCCTCCCGAGCCAGCAGACCTACTACTTCGCCGAGTGGTCGGCCTCCGTCCACGCCACCAACGGCATCACCTGCGACAAGTGCATGGGGGGCGATGCGACGAAGAAGGAGAAGGAACTGGCCCACGCCGCGATGAAGCGCGCCAGCGACCCGGCGAGCCCCGTCTACTACAAGAACATCCCCGAGACCTGCGGCAGATGCCATCAGGCCCAGTACACGAACTTCACCCAGAGCCTCCACTACCAGCGGCTGAAGGCCGAGAAGCTGGGGCCCGAGTGCGTCACCTGCCACGGCTCCGTGGGGGTGAAGAAGGTGGACGCCATCCAGATCTCCAAGAAGTGCTCCTCTGTCTGCCACAACGAGATCATGGGGATCAAGCCCACCAAACCCGCCGAGGCGAGGGAGATATTGACCAGGGCCGAGGAGGCGACAGCCAAGATAGCCCAGGCCCAGGTCATGGTGGGGGTCGGGAGAAAGGGGGGCGAGGACATGACCAAGGCGGAAGAGGCCCTCAAGGAGGCCTCGATCCAGCTGAAGCACAGCACCGGCATATGGCACCGCTTCGACCTGGACGCTTACCGGAATGAAGTGAAGGGCGCTTCCGACTTAGCGGATTTGGGCTTCAACCTCGCCAGGGACGCCCTCCTCAAGGAGAAGAAGGAGGACACGACGGTCTACAAGATAGCCATCGCCCTCCTGGTGATCATCCTGCTGGCGGCCGTCTTCGTCCTGAGGAAGAAGTAGGGCTGCAGTGCCCAAGCTTAAAACTTCCTCGTATACTCAAATATTTATCTCTTGAAGAACCTATTGTTATAACTTCCCCCAGAGAGGCGGATGTGAAACGCCCCGAAGGGACGACGAAACCATGGAGTCAGAGGAAAGCTTCCGGGGAGTGATCGAGGCCGCCGGCGATGCCATCATCATAGCCGACGGCGAGAGGAGGATCCTCCTCTGGAACCCGGCGGCCGAGCGGATCTTCCGCTACACCGCCCAGGAGGCCCTGGGGCGGGAGTTCACCACCCTCATCATCCCCGAAGAGCACAGGGCGCGGACCCTCCGAGCCTTCGAGAAGGCCAGGAAGACAGGAAGGCTCGTGCACAAGCCAGGGCAGGTCGTCGAGGCGGTGGGTCTCCGGAAGGACGGGACCACCTTCCCCCTGGAACACTCCATCTCGATGGTGAAGACGGCCAGGGGGATGAGATACACGGCCATCCTGCGGGACATCACCGAGCGGAAGAGGGCGGAGGAGGAAATCAAGCGCCTCAAGGAGTTCAACGAGGTGATCGTCCAGAAGATGGAGGAGGGCATCGTCCTCACCGACCCGGAGGGATTCATCACCTTCCTCAACCCGGCCATGGAGAGGATGCTGGGGTACTCCAAGGAGGAGCTCTTGGGGAAAAATCTCAGTGATCTCGTCTCTCCAGGGAACATGAAGTACCTGAAGGCGCAGATAGGAGGCCTCCAGGCCGAAGGGACCTACGCCCGGTTCGAGTGCTGTCTCCTGACCAAAGAAGGCCAGGAGCTGGAGGCGATCGTCACCTCTACACCCATGCAAAAAGGGGAAGAGTTCCTGGGCACCCTCTCGGTCTTCACCAGGGTCACCGAGGCTTCGATGGAGAAGGAGAGGGCCCTTGAGGCGACGCTGAAGTATAAGGTGGCCCTGGGGAACGCCTATCTGGACAAGGGGGCGAGGATGGATAGGGCCGCAGAGGCCTTCAAGGACCTCCTCCGCATCGGCTATAAGGGCATGGTCATCACCCGGGAGCATCCCGAGGCCTTCAGGGAGAAACATGACCTGGGGGCGGAGATCCCCCTCCTCTGGCTCAGCCCCCAGGGCCTGGGGGTACCGGAACTCTCCCCCCACTTCCCTAGGCTGATCACGCAGGTGACCGATTTCCTCGGCAGGAAGAAGGTCCTCCTCTTCGACGGCCTGGACTACCTCACGACCCAGAGGAACTTCGAGGAGACCATCGCCTTCGTCCAGCGCCTCAACGAGCTCGTCTATGAGCGCAAGGGAGTCCTCCTCTTCTCCATCAAACCGGAACTCTTCACCCCCCAGCAGGTCGCGTTGATCGAGCGGGAGACTCAACCTCTGGAGCCCCGCAACATCGCCGAGCTCTCCGAGGACCTCCGCGAGATCCTTGAGTTCATCTATCGGGAGAACCGGGAGGGGCGGAGGCCTACCCACAAGGAGATCAGCAATCGCTTCGGGTTCAGCCGGATGACCCGCCTGAAGAAGCTGAAGCGGTTGAAGGCCCTGGGCCTCCTCGCAGAGTCCAGGCGGGGGAACTTCAAGGTCCTGGAGGCTACGGAGAAGGGGAGAGAGCTCCTCTGACTTACATACCTTTACCTACCTTTACCTCCTTTTGGCACCAGCATGATGGGCAGGTCAAGGGCCAGTTAATATCATGGTGAGGTGGAGCTGCATAACGAGTCACTCATGGGCCGGGAGGGTGTGTTATGAGATGCCTCAGAAACACCTCTGGTCCTCCATCCTGAAGTTCCTCTACGCCTGGTCCCTCCTGGCGGTCATCGTCTGGGGCCCCATCTACGCCTCTGCCGCTAGAGGGATGGTCGCTCCATCGCAAGGGAACCCAGACGGTGTGGGAGATGGCGCTCCATCCCTCCTGAAGGTGGGAGACCACTACACCTTCACCGTGGAGTCCCGGCGCCACCTAGTACACCTCACCTTTGTGGTCGCTGAAGAGGCGAGGGAGGGTTTCCTGATCCACACGACCTACCGGCAGGTCAAGCTCCCTTCGCAGGGGGTGGGAATGGAGTTCGTCTACCCAGCCCCCCTCGTCCAGGTGGATCAGTTCCTGGTGGACCGGCAGGGCCGCCCCCTGGGGGTGACCTTAACATCGGGGTACTGGGCCTCCCTTTGGCAGAGGTGAGGCTTTACCTTCCTTTACCGTCTAGTTCATCCCAAAGGCAAAGTAGAGGGCTACGAGAACCACTTGCTCAGGTCCTCCTGCTTGACCCCCTCCTTCAGGTAGTCCTTCGTATAGCCCATGGCCTCTATGATCCTCAGGACGGCGGGCAGGATCTGATTTTCTATGTAGTACTCGGGGTCATAGTCCTCCAGCTTCGCGAACTCCACCGGCTCGGCCCTCTTGGTGATGAGACCGGTCCCCTTGGTAATGACATAGCCTATGATCATCCCTGGATGGATCTCCACCCCCCTCTTCCTCAGCTTCTTCGCCGCCTCGGCGTGGGGCTCTATGTTCTTGTAGCTCTCCGGCCCCTTCGTCAACTGAGTGTATATCGTGATATCCTCCAGGGTGACGCGCCTCTGCTTTATGTCCTCTATGACCTCGCGCACGATGCTGGCCGCCTTCTCTGGGGAGGCGTCCCTGAGGAGGGCCCCCAGGACCCGCTCCTGGGTCCTCTTGGCGATGGGGGCCCAGTCGCGCCTGACGAACTCCAGCCCCTTGACCGTCACCTTCCCCTCCTCGTCTATGAGCGCATAGCGCTTCTTGGTGACAAAGATGCCGCGCCGGTAGTAGCCCTCGTAGTCCAGCTCTATGATCCCGGGCAGGGAGCGGTTCACCCTCTCCAGAAACTTCATGGCCTCATCCTTCCTCTCCCTCGGGACGATGAGGAAGAGGGAATCCGTATCCCCGTAGACCACCTCGAAGCCGAACTCCTCCTCGGCGATGGCCATCACCTTCTTGATGTACATCCGGGCGAAGGCGGCCACGGACTCGGCGCACTCTCTTTTGTACCACCTCGCCCTGGGATATCCCATATACCCATAAAAGCTGTTGGCCAGGAGCTTGAGGGCCGTCTGTTCCACATCCAGGATCTTGCGCCGGTAGGGGTCCCCCTCCCCCTTCATCTTCTCCTTCACTCGCCTGCGGCGTTCGATGAGCCCTTTGAGGATGGACGGTATGAATCCCACCCGCTCCTGGGTGAAGGAGTACTCCAGCCCAGGTACCACATTCACCGTCCCCCCTTTCGGGACCAAGGTGGAGGGGTCTATGTTGTGGGTGACTATCACACTGGGGTAGAGGCTCCTGAAGTCGAAGACCGCTATATCCTCGCTGATCCCCTTCTTCGGCTCCTTGACATAACCACCGGCGTAGGTCTCCTCCATCCGCTCCGCGAACTCCTCCCCATAGGCCCTGTTGGGCAGGAGCTCGTTGGCCCCCGAGGCCTCCCGCATCAGGAGCCACTCCACCAGCTGGCCCGCTGTCATCCTGGAGACATCCTGGAGTGGCTGCTTCACCAGGCGGGTAAGGGTGTAGTAGAGGGGGAGGAAGCGCTCGCTCAGCTCCAGGGTCACGGCGGCGTCCTCCATGGAATAATCGATGAAGCGGACCAGCTCTCCTCTCCCCTCGTCCCAGTACCTCCAGAGGTCCTCCCCCGGGAGCTTCTCCTTCTCCCTCCCCAGGAGCGCCTTCACGACGTTCTCCAGGACGTAGCTGTTGAGCCTCACCTGCCTCCTGACGATAGGGTATATATCCAGGTGGGGCCTCCCCCTAATCCTGGCCTCGGGTAGAGAGGTCCTCCCCTCCAGCCGCACCTCGCTCCCGTCCCGCCCCAGGGCCAGCTTCAGGTCCAGCTTCTTGAGCCTCTCCACGATGTACGGAAAATCGAAGTTGTCGGTGTTGTAGCCCACCAGGATGTCCGGGTCCTCCTCAGCCATCACCTTCTCCAGCCCCTTCAGGATGGCGGCCTCGTCCCCCATCACCTCCACGAACTCCATGGGCTCCGGCGGCGCCCTCCAGGTTAGGACCTTCCTGAGCCCGGTGCTCGTGGCCATGGATACCATTATAATCGGGTCCACTTCCCCCCTGGGGGCACCCTTGGGGTTGTAGACCTCCGTATCCAGGGCCATGACCTTGAGTTGCGGGGGCTCCCCGCCTGCGGGAACCACCTTCTTTATCCTGAGGACGCCCCCCGCCTCCTCCCCATCCACCTCCACCATCCCCAAAGGCCCGAGGCCTTTATCGATGAGGTAGCGGCGGACGAAGAGGATGTCGTGCTCGTATACGCCCGA
>JACQPM010000022.1 GCA_016207475.1 Methanobacteriota archaeon
ATACCGGCCCGCCTATGGGTGGCCAGCAACATAGGGGGGATAGAGGTGCGGGGCGGGGACATGCCCGCGGATGGGGATGATCTGGAGGTGGCGGTGGTCCTCTCGGGGGTGAAGAAGTCGGACCGGCTGAAGTACATCTACCAGCTGGGGCGCCTCTACAGGTCCAAGAGCGCCCACTCCGAGAAGATCGCCAGGATCTTCGACAAGGCGAAGGTCCTCAATGCAAAGGTCCTGGAGCTCCAGGAGGAGTTCCAGGGGATGTACGAAGAGATGAAGGAGATGGCAGCGGAGCCTCAGGAGAAGGATAAGGAGCCGATCTAGTTTACCCACGTTAGGGATTGCCCATCTGGGGGAAGAGATGTCAAAACGGGACTACCGCCATACCATAGATAGGGCTAAGGAGGGGATGCGACTCCCCGAGAGGGTGACCATCCTCGATACCACCCTGAGGGATGGTGAGCAGACTCCTGGAGTCTCTCTCACTAGCGGGGACAAGGTGGCCATCGCCAGGCAGCTGGATAGGCTGGGGGTCGACATAATAGAGGCGGGCTTCCCCATCTCCTCCAAGGGGGAGATGGAGGCCGTCTCCAGGATCGCCAAGGAAGGACTGGACTCCCAGGTCTGCGGCCTGGCCAGGGTTTTGATAAAGGATATAGACGCCTGCCTGGACTGCGGCGTCCCGATGGTCCATACCTTCGTCTCCACCTCCGATATCCAGAGGGAGTACACGATAAAGAAGTCCAGGGAGGAGGTCCTGGGGATGGCCGTGGAGGCGGTAGAGCATATAAAGGAGCACGGGGCTAAGTGCCTCTTCTCGGCCATGGACGCTACCAGGACCGATCTCGACTATCTGACAGAGGTCTACGAGGCCGTGGAGGAGGCTGGGGCCGATATAATAAATATACCAGATACCGTGGGGGTCATGATACCTCCGGCCATGAGGCTCCTGGTAGAGGAGGTGAGGAAGGCCATAAGGATACCCATAGACGTCCACTGCCACAACGACTTCGGCCTGGCGGTCCCCAACAGCCTGGCGGCCATAGAGGTGGGGGGCAACCAGGTCCAGTGCACGATAAACGGCCTGGGGGAGAGGGCAGGGAACGCGGACCTGGAGGAGGTGGTCATGAGCCTCACCTCCATCTACGGGGTGAAGACGCGTATAAGGACCGAGTACCTCTACGAGACCTCCAAGCTGGTGGAGCGGCTGACGGGGATAAAGATGCCACCCAACTACCCCATCGTGGGGGAGAACGCCTTCTCCCACGAGTCCGGTATCCACACCCACGGGGTCCTCACCAAGTCCGATACCTTCGAGCCCGGCGTGATGACGCCTGAGATGGTGGGGCACAGGAGGAGGATAGTCTCGGGGAAGCATGCCGGGACCCACGGTATACAGTCGATCCTGGAGGGGATGGGCTACGAGGTGAACAGGAACCAGCTCCTGGAGATCACCTCCAGGGTAAAGGACCTGGGGGACAAAGGCAAGAAGGTGACGGACGCGGACCTCCAGGCGATAGCTGATACTATCCTGGGGGAGGTGGCCAAGAGGGAGAAGATCGTGAACCTGGAGGAGTACGCCGTCATGACAGGCAACAAGATACTGCCCACTGCCTCCGTCAAGCTCAGGTTCAAGGAGAAGGAGCTCAGGGGAGCCGATACCGGTGTGGGCCCCGTGGACGCCGCCCTCAACGCCGTCCGATCGGTCCTCAGAGAGATAGAGGATATAAAGCTCACCGAGTACCGCCTCGAGGCGATAACAGGCGGCTCCGACGCCCTGGCAGAGGTCATAGTGAAGCTCGAAGACAGCAAGGGCAACTCAGCCACGGCCAGGGCGACGCGGGAGGACATAGTCACCGCCTCTGTGGAGGCCATGGTCTCTGGCATAAATAGGATCTTCCTCATGAGGGAGAAGGGCTAGGATTCGGATTATGCTTTGGGACCTGCGGAAACCTGGGAAAATTATATATACCCATGGCTCTATCAGAAAGTTCGCTCTTATGACTGTAAAGACGAGAGGTGCGATTTTACCGATCCTCCTCATCCTGGCCCTGGTGACCGGATGCCTTAGGGGTGGGGGCGATATCCAGAGCACCGAGCCCCCCCTCACCCCCGATACCGCCCCACCGCCAATCTACACCAGGACCACCACCCCGCCGCCAGTCACCGCCCAACCGACCACCACCCCGCCGCCGGCTGTTACCACCACCCCGCCGCCCGTGACCACCCCGCCGACGACGACTACCGGCCCTCCCACAGAGGAGCAGATCAAGGAGGGGATACGGCAGGACGTTGTTGGGAGGCAGTTCGCCGACAGGTATGGGGGCCATTATGTCGTGAAGGCCGGTGATATAAAGAGCTTCGAGCAGGAGATCCTGGACGAAAAGCCTTACTGGAAGGTGAAGGTGGTGGCTTCCAATACCACCTACCCCTACCTCTGGTTCGTCTATTATACCACCAGTGGGGTCTTCTTCAAGGCCCACCTGCTCGGCTAGAGCAGGCCCAAGGGCCTCCCGTAGCCCTCCTCCACCAGTATATCGCCCCTATCGTAGGCCAACCTCCCTCTCAGGAAGACCTTATCCACCCCACCGGTGGTCTTCCACCCCTGAAAGGGGGAGTACCGGGCCTTGGAGACGAACTCCTCGGCCTTGATGGTGCCCCCCGCCTTCATATCCAGGACAAGGAGGTCCGCGTCCATACCGGGCCTGATGGTCCCTTTTCCCATTATCCCGAAGAGCCTTGCCGGGTTCTCGCACGCCTTCTCCACCAGGGTGTTGAGGCTCATCCTACCGGCTTTCACCTGGGTCAGGAGGAGCCTCAGCATCACCTCCAGGTTCGGGACCCCTGACGGCACATCTCCTGGGGGTCCCCTCTTCTCCCCGGCGGCGTGGGGGGCGTGGTCACTGGCGATGATATCTATCCTCCCTGAGATCAGGGCCTCCCAGAGGACTGCGAGGTCTTCCTTACCCCTGAGGGGCGGGTTGGTCTTTGCTATGCCCCCCAACCTCTCCAGATCCTGGGCTGTGAGGAGGAGGTGGTGGGGGGTCACCTCGCAGGTGGTGTACTCGTTCAGGTACCGCAGGGTGGCGGCCGAGGAGAGGTGGCATATATGGACCCCCTTTTCAAGGGAGGACGCCAGGCCGGAGAGCCTCCTGACCGCCTCCCTTTCCGCCTCCGGGGCCCTGATCCTGGCGTGATCGCTGAAGGACCCCATCCCCAGGCGCCGCAGGTTCTCTTCGATCACCCGCTGGTCCTCGGCGTGGACCGCCAGCCGCCGGCACCTTTTCATAGCGTCTTCCAGGACCCCATCGCTCACCGCCCCCAGGGCCCCGTCCATGTAGATCTTCCCTGCCACCGGCGCTACTCTATCCAGCTCCTCCAGGCTCTCCGGGGTTATGCCGTAGTTCAGGCCGAAGTCCACCAGCGACCTGGCTCCAGCCACCGCCAACCTCCTCTGGTAGGTGGCGGCATCCGTCACCGGGGGCCTGGAGTTGGGCATGTCCACGAAGGTCGTCACCCCCCCCACCAGGGCGGCCCTGGACCCCGAGGCGAAGTCCTCCTTGTAGCCCTCCTGGAAGTCCCGCATATGGACGTGGACGTCCACCAGCCCTGGGATGACCGGCCTCCCCTTCAGGTCTATGGCCTCGTCGCTTTTCAACCCCTTCCCGACCCTGGCTATCTTCTCCCCTTCGATGAGGATGTCCGCCTCGATGGTGTCGCTGGGCGTGATAACGCGGCAGTTCTTGAGGAGCATCTCAGGCCAGGTCCCCCCGTAGGACGGACCGCACTTTGTCGTTGGTGGCCGGTTTGAGCCTCTTTATCCTTATGAGGAGTTCCCCCCCTTCCTCCCTGACCTCCCCTATCGTGCAGTTCACCCTCTGCTTCTTCAGATACTCCACCAGCCTCTCCGCCTCGCTCATGTCCCCCACCCTCACCAGGGAGTCCTCCGTCACATCCTCTCCCTCCTTTATCCTCCGCATCGTCTCCACCATGGGGTATAGGAGGCTCTCCCCAAGCCGCCGGGCCCTCTCCTCCAGTTCCTCCCCAGCCTCGCCCATCTCCAGGACCTGGTAGCCCTCCCTCATGATCCTGGAGAGAAAGAAGTCCACCCCATAGTCGTAGGGGAAGGAGAAGGCATACCTCAAGTCCCCGGTATTCGTCTTGGAGGAGGTATACTTGATGGGCTCCAGAATCATCTCGGGGTCCTTGAGGACCACCCCCTCCCGGCTCTCCTTCGCCAGGGCCTTTATGATCTCGAAGACCCTCCCGGCGACTCCTGCCAGCTCGTATACGCCGAAGAGGCGGACCCTAGGTACCCGGTGGGCCTCCAGGAGCTCGTTCCTCTCGGCTATGGGCCAGGGCCTGTTGCTCCCCTTCTCCCTTATGTCGAAGGCGAAGAAGCCGAACCTCTCGGCCTCCGGATACGGGTGGGTCACGTACGGGTTCTCCAGACCCACCACCTCCCCACAGAGGACCACGTCCCTGGCTCTCAGGAGGCTCTCGATCTCGGGAAGGAGGCTCAGCCGCTTTGTGGTATAGGGGCATATGTACCCCCCGCGGGTTAGGGCGAAGACGCGGTCCTGGAGCCTGAAGAGCCTGACGTTGTAGCCGTTCATCTTCTCCTCCACCGCCACCCTGGCGCCCCGGAAGTGCCTCTGGAGGGCGGATCTCAGGTAGAAGGCCCTCTTTATCTTAGGAAATCCTCTTATCACCACGACTCCGCCGCCCAGGAAGACGGCCGTGCCCCTCTCGATGGGCCCCATGTCCTTCCGGAAGATCAGGGACGGTGGCTCCTCGCC
>JACQPM010000025.1 GCA_016207475.1 Methanobacteriota archaeon
CCGAGACCTTGAGGGAGACGATGGTGGCGCTCCATACGTAAGGGTCCCCTGCCAGGATCAATTCCAGGGCCTTCACGAAGCCGTCCAGGAGAAAGGTCAGGCTGTTCACGGAGCCTCCATTCCTCCAACAAAGAGTAGGGATATAAACTTTTCCTCGCCTGGGGCCGAAGGTAAACATATATATTTACCTTTTCCATATCATGGGCATGGCCGAGTCCTTCTTATCGGAGAGGCAGCTGGAAGTCCTGAGCCTGAGGGGAAAGGGCAAGACCCAGGGCGAGGTGGCCCGCGTCCTAGGGACTACGAGGGAGAACATCTCCATAACGGAGGGGAGGGCCCTGCAGAACGTGGAGAAGGCCCGCAGAACCCTCGAGGAGTTCGAGAGGCTGGATCCAGTCGTCATCGAGGTGGAGGAGGGCACGGACATCTTCTCCATACCGGGGGCGATCCTCAGGGCAGGGGATAGGCACGGGATAAAGGTCCTCTACGACAAGACCTCCCTGGTGGGCTCCATCCGGAGGCATGCCGGCCGGAAGGTCGTAGGGAATAGGGTCGTCCAGGCCTTTGCCATCCATCTCCTGAGGAGAGGGAGGGTGAGGCTCCCATGAGAAATGAATAAAAAGGACGGGGGCGAGTTACTTACGCGGATGACCAATCTCCAGGCGGATCTTCAGGACCGCGCCCAGGAACTACCTCCCCAGGGGGAGGGCGAGGGGAAGAGGAAGAGGGCGGCGTACAAGATGGAGGCCCGGAGGGTCAACCTCTGGTACAACGCCAACCAGGCGCTGACCGATATCAGCCTGGAGATCCACGCCCACAAGGTCACGGCCCTGATCGGACCCTCAGGGTGCGGGAAGACATCCTTCATCAGGCTCCTGAACAGGATGAACGACCTCATCCCATATGCCAGGGTGGAGGGGGAGATCCTCCTGGATGGTGAGGACATATACCGGGAGGGCATAGACGTGGTGGCGCTTCGGAGGAGGGTGGGGATGGTCTTCCAGAAGCCCAACCCCTTCCCCAAGTCCATCTACGAGAACGTCGCCTACGGTCCAAGGATCCACGGGATAAGGGACAAAGAGAAACTGGACACCATCGTGGAGTACAGCCTCATCGAGGCGGCCCTCTGGGACGAGGTGAAGGGGAAGCTCTCCGCCTCAGCCCTCCAGCTCTCGGGGGGGCAGCAGCAGAGGCTCTGCATCGCCAGGGCCCTGGCCGTGAAGCCCGAGGTGATCCTCATGGACGAACCGTGCTCTGCTCTAGACCCCATCGCCACCGCCAAGATAGAGGACCTCATGCACGGCCTCAAGAAGGAGTACACCATAGTCATCGTCACGCACAACATGCTCCAGGCCGCCAGGGTATCGGACTACACGGCCTTCTTCCTCCTGGGCGAGATGATCGAATTCGGGGAGACGAAGCAGATCTTCGAGAACCCAAAGGAGAAGAGGACGGAGGACTACATAACTGGGAGGTTCGGGTGATGAGCAGGAGATCTTTCGACCAAGAGCTGGAGGAGATAAAGCAGGATGTAATCAAGATGGGCAAGTTGGCCAAGGAGGCGGTATATACCTCCGTCCGGTCCCTGGCAGAGCAGGACCTGCAGCTGGTGGACAAGGTCTTCGCCGTGGAGGACGAGACCGACGTCCTCAACCTATCCATAGAGGACCGGTGCCTCAGACTGACGGCCCTCCAGCAGCCAGTGGCCCGGGACCTGAGGTTCATAGCCGCCATGATGAGGATCTCCTACAACTTCGAGAGGATGGCGGACCACGCGGCCAAGATCGCGGAGATAACCAAGAAGACGGCCTCCAAGCCCCTCCTCAAGCCCCTCATCGACATCCCCAGGATGGCGGGCATCATATCCGAGATGGTGGACATCAACCTCCAGGCCATAGCAGCCAGGGACGTGAAGCCCACGGAGGAGCTCTCCAAGAAGGACGACCTCGTAGACGCCCTCTACGAGCAGGTCTACAAGGAGCTCCTGACATTCATGATCAAGGACCCCAAGACCATAGACGATGCCACCCACCTTCTCATCGTAGCCCTCTACCTGGAGCGGATAGGGGACATCGCGTGCACCACGGGCTCGAGGATCGTCTACATGATCGAGGGGAGGAGGGTCTGGATCAAGTGACCTCTTCCTCGACCTCCACCACCTTGGCGTCCACGTAGTAATCAGCGAACCTCAGGTAACCTTTCTCCCGGTAGAAGAGCATTCCCACCAGCAGGTCCAGGGGTATGAAGAAGATCTTGGCCACGTTCCTTATGGTGGTCTCCACCAGGTTGAGCCTCCTGCCGGACCTCTTCACCACCCTGATGCCCACGATGTACTTCCCCAGGGTCTGGCCGTTGTGAGTCTCCATGAGGGTGAGGGCCACCAGGGCCAGGGAGAGGACGGCGTGGAAGTACTCCACGATCATGATGGGGTGGATGGTCTTGTCGAAGATGAGGGGGCCCACCTTCTCCGGGACGAAGAGGGCTATGGAATAGACTATCAGGCTTGGGAGGCCTACCAGTAAGATGAAGTCTATGACGTTGGCAACCGCCCTCTTCGTGAAGGGGGCATGGGCCTCGGGCCTCGCCTCCTCCACTGGCCCCCCGAGCTGCCGGACCTCCCTCAGGATGGTGTGGGCCACCTTGCCCTTCTTCGTCAGGATGTAGGTCCCCTCGGGCGTCGTCTCGCAGAGGTCCCCCATGGTCTTGAGGTGGAAGTTCAGCTGCCCCGTGTCGCTCCCCAGGGTGTTGAGGATCTCCGTATAGGAGAGCTCCACCTTATCGTTCAGGAGCGCGACTATCCGGGCCCTCATGGGGTGCGAGAGGACCTTGAAGAGGTCGACCTCCTTCAGTTCCTTCACCATATCACTCTCACTGGTATCAAACCGTGCTATCCTATTAAAGCTTGCTCCTATCCAAAAGTATTTAAAAATACTCCATGCCAACATCCTCCCATGGGGAAGAGGAAGAAGGCGGAGGGGGGGCGGGGTACTCTCGTAATACCTATCCTCATAATCCTCTTGGCCGTTGCCGGAGGCTATCTCCTCCTCCAGCGCCCCAGGGCCGCTCAGCCCGGGCCCCTCCAGGAGCCGGGGGCTGAGAACCTCCCGGACTTCGCCTACGCCAGCCAGGACTCCCTGAGGGCCTATATGGTGGCGCTCCGGATCCCGGAGGTCCTGGAGAAGATTCCCTGCTACTGCGGCTGCGTGAGCATGGAGCACCTGGGGGTCTCCCACAAGCACCTCCGCGATTGCTTCATATTCGACGACGGGGCCTTCGACGACCACGCCTCCTACTGCGATATATGCATCTACGAGGCCCTGGATGTGGACCGATGGTACAAGGAAGGGGTGCCTGTGAGGGAGATCAGGACCAGGATAGACGCCAAGTACGGAGGGGGAAAGTACGGCCCACCGACCAAGACCCCGCCCGTGGGGGACGAGGTCGTTGCCACCGTGGTCCCCCCCATCCAGCCCATGCCGGATCTGGCGGCCCCCGGGGCGAACCTGAGCTTGGCGCCGGGCTTCAGGTCCATGAGCGATGCCCTGAAGCTCACCCCCGAAGGGGCCGTCTGGGCCCGCTTCATCAACATACCTGCCCTGGTGGGCGGGCCGCTGGAGCTCTACGCCTCGGGCCGAATCCAGCCGGAGGGCTTCTACGGGAGGAGGCTGGTGGGGATGTACTCCGCCGACTACTCCACCGACTCCTGGATAGAGCTCCACGACGTAGGCTACGACGATCCGGGGATCAAGCCCCGATTGCAGCCAGGGATGGAGAACAGCGTCGCCTCCAGACCCTTCATCTACGGCCACGCCCAGAACGTGGAGAGGGTGGTGGCCCTCCAGCGGGGCGCTGGGAAGAGCGCCTATCCCACCTTTGCACCCCTCCTGGACCCCTTGGACGATGAGGGGGCAGCGGTAGTGGAGGTATCCCTCAGGACCACTCCCTTCTCGGACATGGACTACCTGGGCCTCGATCCAGCCCCCGGAGGGGTGGAGAGGGTCTCCGCCTACCATATCGCCAGGAAGGAAGCGCTTCCCATCAAGGAGTTGGAGGAGCTCAAGGCCTCCAGCAAGGGGAGAGGCCTGGAGCAGTACGAGTTCAAGGTGGAGGGGGGCCTCCTGGTAGTGAGGATGGTGGGCGGGATAAACGCCGTCCTGGCCGAGAAGCTCCCCTGAGCTATGAAGCGCTTCCTGATCCCCCTCGCGGTAGCCCTCATCCTGGCGTACTTGGCCTATAGGGGAGGAGGCCGTGAGGATTGTGGAGGGGGGGAAGGGTGGGGCCATGGCCGACGCCCTCTTCAGGGCCGTCCACGACGAGGGGCTGGTTCTGGATGAGGCCCTCCTGGTGGATATCGCAGCGGGCCTGGGGATGGACGGGGCCCGGTTCAGGGAAGATCTAAGATCGAGGAAGGTCCTGGCCAAAGTGCGGGCCGATACGGCGCTCGGCGACAGCTACGCCCTCCGCCAGACCCCCACCGTAGTCCTAGACGGCCAGCTGGTGGCGACCAACTACGGCCCCTCGAACCTGGGCAGGATCATCGACTCTATCCTAAAGATTAAATAAAGGCAGGCCTAAATCTAACCCCATGTTCCCCAAGATGAACCCCAAGCAGATGAAGAAGATGATGCGCCAGATGGGGGTAGAGATGGAGGAGCTGGAGGCGAAGGAGGTCGTTATAAAGCTCGCTGACAGGGAGATCGTCATAGAGAGCCCCTCCGTGAGCGTGGTGACGGCCATGAACCAGAGATCCTACCAGATCTCAGGGACCGAGCGGGTGAAACAGGCCCTGCCTCCCGAGGATGTCAGGCTGGTCGCGGAGCAGGCGAAGGTGAGCGAGGAGAGGGCGAGGGAGGCCCTGGAGAAGACCAAAGGCGACCTGGCGGAAGCGATCCTTCTCCTGGGGAAGCCATGAAGGTCCTCATCTGCACCGACGGCTCGCGGTTCGCCGAGGAGGCCGTCGAGAGGGGTGGCAGGCTGCTGAAGGGCACCAAGCCCGAGGTCACCATCCTGAGAGTCGTCCCGGACTTCGAGAAGTACTGGGAGTACAACGAGTACGCCGAGGTCTTCAAGGAGGAGCTCCACAAGATCCGGAAGCTCGGGGTCCCGAAATCGGTCCTCGCCTCCCTTGATGCAGGGAAGGGGATCCTGGACAACCTCGGGATAAAGGCCGAGACCAAGACCCGTCAGGGGAAGGCGGCCGACGAGATCCTGAAGGAGGCCGAGGAGGGCGATTACGACCTCCTAATCATGGCATCCTACGGCCGCGGCATCACCAAATTCCTGCTGGGGTCCGTCTCGAGGGAGGTCGTCCACCGGTCCAAGATACCGGTCCTGGTCATCAAGGGGAAGGAAGCCGGGGCGATGATGTAGCCTCCCCGGAAGTATTTAAACATTCGTAAGATTTATAAAGGAAGTTCATTACTTTCTAATAGGCAAATCGCTAGGTCATAAAATTGCTAACGGCTTCTACTCAACGCATGGGATTTGCTGGGAGGATGGAGAATGGAAGTTAAGAGAACTCTGCAGGTTTTGTTGCTGGCGTTGGTCATGATGACAGCTCCGGCCATGGGTAGCCAAAACGATGTGGCTGTTGGTACAACATCTACCTCGATCCCGTCGGTCGGACCGGTGGCATCGGTGACGCCAGGGATATGCGGCCCTATAGACCTCACGATAGCCCTAGACGACACCGGGAGTATGGGGGGCGCTATAGGCAGCATCAAAGCGGAGCTGCCCACCATAATCTCGACGGCAACCACGGCATCTGGCGGAGACCTGAAGGTAGGATACATAACCTTCAAGGACGATGTTACGGTGCACAATGAGCTGACCACCAACATCAGTGCGGTGCTGGCCTCGATAAACGCCACCTTCGCATCGGGCGGTGCTGGAGGTCCCGAGGCCTCGGACGAGGCCAAGAATACGGCGGTGAACAACCTGCCGGCAGGGACCAGAGCGGATTCGGCTGGCTTCAACGGGACGCAGACCGGGAACTACACGACACCCTACAGGGCGAACGCCACGAAGATCGTGGTCCTGATAACGGATGCGCCCCCAGGGGGGTTCAACGACTTCCAGGACCTTGCAGACAACATAGCGCTGAACACCACCCACGCCCTCACGGCCCTGAACAAGAGCATCAAGGTCTCGGACGTCTTCGTCCCGACTGGCGGTGACTACGCAGGTCAGGCGGCCCTCCTGGCGAGCGACGCCAACATCTCGGGTGGTGCCTTCATCACCACGGCAGCCAACGGGAGCGGTACGGGGGAGGCCATCACCTCCATAATAGCGGCCTGCGGCGGGGTCGTAACACCCTCGCTGGAGGGGCGCATGACGGGCGGTGGCAGCGTCTTCAACGGCAGCATGCGGGTCACCCACGGCTTCGAGCTGAACTGCACAGTGAGCAGCCCGTCCAACAACCTCCAGGTCAACTGGGGCAAGGGGAACAGGTTCCATCTGGAGAGCCTCACCACGGCCACCTGCAGTAACGACCCGGCCATAGTACCCAACCCACCGAACGCGACCTTCGACACTTACGTGGGTAACGGGACCGGCCGCTACAACGGGATGCCAGGCGCCACGGCCCACTGGGTATTCACCGACGCGGGGGAGCCAGGCACCAGCGACTCGGCCACGATCCACGTCTGGGATCCCCTTGGGGGCCTGGTCTTGTCAGTCTCCGGGAACCTGAGCGGGGGGAACCACCAAGCCCACAACCAGTAGCCGTAGAGGGAGAGGCCAACAAGAGGGCCACAAAGCCCTCTTTTATTTTTATTTTTTGAGATCAGCTTCTTTCAAGTTATTTCACAGACAGAAGAGGTCCGTGATGGACTCACACCTCATCCGGGCCGGTGGAGGAGATGGCCCTGATGAGAACGATGTCCCCGACGGACTTTACGGCGCTGTAGGGTATTACGACCCCTTTACCGGTCTCGATGCCGATCCTCTCGGAGAATTCGGTATCCACCCTGTTGATGAGCAGCCCCAGGATCCTCCCCGTATCTGCATCCAGGGTTATGTCCTGGAGGGTTCCGACCTTGTTCCCCTCCTCGGTGAAGATATCCCTCCCGGTTATCTCGCTCAACTTGGATACCATGGCCTGTCCTCCTCCGCAGGTTCGCACCAGCGGACCACAAGAGACTTCTGCATCACCGGTATAAAAACATTTTTATACGCCGGGGGC
>JACQPM010000023.1 GCA_016207475.1 Methanobacteriota archaeon
CCATAGACGGTATCGATTCGACCTCGTCCTGGGCCTCTACACCCTCCCCCCCTCCCTGGCGGCCGTACTCTTCGGCACTGCGACAGGGGCGAAGAAGGTGGGGACCATCTGGGAGCCCGTCGCCTGCGAGAGGATTGGGAGGCTCCCATTTCTCCCCCCCATCCTCCGGCGGGCCGATGGGATCCTGACCATGGCCCAGGACGTGAAGGGGCGGATCGTCGAGGCCCTATCAGTGCCGCCCGATAAGGTGACGGTGATACCGGGCTTCTCGGATCTGACCCTCTTCTCCCCTGGGCCCAAGAGCACCCGCCTCTTGGAGGCCTACGCCCTGGAGGGTAAATTCGTCATCCTCTTCGTAGGCCGTATCTCAACCCTGAAAGGGGCCCCAGATCTGATAAAGGCTGTGGAGGGGCTGGAGGACGTGAAGGTCCTGATGGCGGGGCGGGAGGTGGAGCACGAGAGCTTCAGGGGCCTGATAGAGCACCTGGGCCTAGGGAACAGGGTCCATCTCCTGGGCTACCAGGAGCAGGAGGTCCTCTCGGACCTATACAGGACCTGTGACTGCTTCGTCCTCCCATCCCTCAACGAGGGTTTCGGCCTGGTCCTGGCCGAGGCCATGGCCTGCGGGAAGCCTCTCATCGTCAGCGACGCCCCACCCCTCCCAGAGGTGGCCGGGAGGGCGGGACTGGTCTTCAAGAGGGGCGACATCCAGGGCCTGAAGAGGGCCATCCTGAGGCTAAGGGATTCCCCGTCCCTAAGGGAGGAGTTCAGCCGAGAGGCCCTGGCCAGGGCGCGCCACTTCGACAAGGGGAGGGTCATGGACCAGTATCTCCAGTTCTTCGTAACCCTAGCTCTCCCCTCAAATCACCCCTCTTCCTCAACCTCTTCAGGAACTTAGGGGTCAAAAGAAGAAAAGGATATAAAGGAGAAGAACTTTCCAAAAATTAAGAGGGGCGAAGCGAAGGCTGAAGAGCCTGACTCTATGAAAAGATACTATGAAGAATATCATCAGGGAGGTGCAGGAGCGAGCAGTTTTGTAAAAGATAAGAACATACCACTGAACGACATCTCTAAGCATTGTTTATTGAAAGATACCTGCGAGGCCGAATTTTAGACGTAGGTTGCGGCTCGGGATTTGATGTAAGTTATTTCCACAGCAAAGGATGTGAAATAGAGGGTTGTGACATAAGTGAAATCGCTGTAGAACATGCCAAAAAAAGATTCCCAGGATTGAAATTCTTTGTCCACGATTTCGAATCTTCAAAGTTCGATAAAAAAATATGATACTATCTGTTGCTTTGAAGTACTTGAACATATCTTAGATTATCAGTCTTTTTTGAAAAATATGGCTGCTTCTTTGGAAGAAAGAGGTAGACTGATCGTAAGTACTCCAAACATTTTTGGCTTGAGAAGCTATCTTAGGTTAATACTTAGGGACGGAACTGTTTTCGGAATAGGAACATCCGATGATTCGCATATTAGATTTTTTTCTGTAGACACTTTAAGCAATACCTTGATAAAGGCAGGATTTAGAATCGTAAAAGTAAAAACTTTTTCTACAAGTAGAATCCCTTGTCCATCCAGATGGGGGGGATCCATCGTTACGGTCTGTGAGAAATCGTGAGAGAGTCCTTGCCATATCCTAACCTCTCTTACGGAGCTCCCTGAGGAGCTCCCTGTCCCTGGCGGTGAGGGTCCCCAGGAGGTAGAGGAGGAAGAAGTACAGGGCCGCTGCCATAGGGATGAGGAGGAAGATGGTGACGCTCTCCCGGAGAGCGCCCACGAAGAGCCCCATGGCCAGGGATGCCGCCAGGGGTCTGAGGAATACCGTTCCCAATGGGAGAGGGTACAGGTACCGGGCCAGGTAGTAGAGGGCCATGAGGAAGAAGGCCAGCTCGGAGGCCACTGTCGAGATGGCTGCGCCCAGGTAGCTGTACCTCGGTATGAGGAGGAGGTTGAGGAGGACGTGGAGGATCACTCCGGTGGCCGCCACCACCAGGTTGAGCCGCTCCCTGTTTATAGATACGAGAGCGTTGAGGAGGAGGGAATTGAGGAACATCAGGGAGCCAGCCCATATGAGGATCTGGAGGGCCGGTCCAGAGCCCTCGAAGCCCCCGCCGTAGACCCTGACCACGATGCGGTCTGCCAGGATGGTCGTCCCCACGCCTATGGGTATGGCCAGGTAGGCCAGGTATCTGAAGGAATGCTCGTAGGCCCTCTCCAGGGAGCCCCTGGCCTCCACCGAGAGCCTTGCCATGAGTGGGAAGACGGAGCTGGAGAAGGCATAGGGTATGAACATCAGGGCCGCGACGAGCTTGAAGGCGGCGCTGTAGACCCCCGTGGCCTCGTCCCCCTTCATGATGCTGATCATGGTGACGTCTATGTTGCTGTAGATGCCGTAGAAAACGCCCATGAAGGCGAAGGGGAGGGAGCGGACCGTCAGAGCCTTCCAGAAACCAGGGTCAAGACGGAGGGAGGGCTTCTGGACCTTCCTCACCGCCGTGTAGGCATATATGGCCAGGTCCACGGTGCTGGCTGCGAGGATGGCGTATATGAGCCCCGGGAGGCCGTAGCCCAGGAAGAGAGCCATCAGGCTGAGGACCAGGACCAAGGCCCTGTCTATGAAGCTGACCAGGAACTCGTACTCCATCATCTCATGGGCGTGGAGGATGAGCCGGAAGATGGATGCGGCAGAGGTCGCCAGGAGGGCGAAGGCGTAGATGTAGAAGAGGCGGAGGGTCTCGCCACCGTATCCCACGAGGTTCGCGCTTATGGTGATGAGGATCAGGACCGGAAGGAAGAGGACGACCCTTATGGCCAGGACGTTCCCCATGTAGGCCCCGGCCTTCCTCCTGTCCTGGGCCACGTCCCTCTCGGCCAGGGTGTCCAGCCCCAGGTTGAGGAGGATGGCGAAGAGCCCCACGAAGGCCATGACCAGCGAATATCGCCCAAAGCCCTCCGTCCCCAGGTAGCGGGCTATGACGGCGAAGAGGACTAGGTTGAGGGCCTTGTTCGCCACGTTCCCGCCGACCAGGAAGGCGGTGTTCTTGGCAACCCTCTGGATTATGTTCATCACGAGAGGGAGGGCGGGCCAGCTATAAAGCTTTTATCTTTCGGGCAATGTTGCATCCAGAATACGCGATTAAAAATTAACCCCGCTACCTTTATAACCCCCGCGCCCTGAGACGGATACCATGGGCGTCCTGAAGCCCCTGGGGACCTTTGCCCTGGGGCTCGGCCTCATCTACCTCCTCCTGGGCTATGCGGGGCCGGGTGAGACCTGGGCAGTGATCAGAATGGTTGCGCCCTTCTGGCTGGCCGTCGCTGCCGTTACCTTCACCATCTCAATCCTGGCCAGGACCTTTAGGTGGGACCTCCTCTTGCGGCCCATGGAGTACCGCGGAGGGGTCCGCGGGCTCCTGGGGATATACATGGTCAGCCTCTTCCTCAGCTACGTCCTCCCGGCAAGGATCGGGGACTTCGCCAGACCCTACATGGCTGGGAGGAGGTTCGATCTCCCCCTCGGGAAGGCCCTGGCATCGGTAGCCCTGGAGAGGGTCTTCGATCTCCTGGCTGTTGCCTTGGCGGTCCTCCTGGCCCTGGCATACCTCCCCCGGGCCATGGAAACTGCCTGGGTCCTGAGAGGGGTGGTCGTGCTGGCGTTGATGGTCGTCCTGGCGATATCGGTACTGCTCGTCTCCTACAGGTACGAGGCAAGGCTCGCGGCCGTGGTGGCCAGGATGGCCTCCATCCTCCAGATGGGCTACGTGACAGCCATAGGCCGCCGCTCCAGCTCCCTGCTGCGAGCTTTCAACAGGGGCCTCAGGGAGATGGCCCTCACCCGGAGGTCCATGGCGCCCATAGCCTTCATCTCTCTCCTGGTATGGGGGGCGGAGCTGGCCACCAGCTACCTGGTCCTCCTCTCCCTCGGGGTCACGGCCTCGCTCCCGGCCTTCATCCTGGCGATCTCCATAGGCGTTGCCTTCGCCACGCTCCCGCTGACCCCCGGGGGTCTTGGCTCCTACGAGCTGGGGGTCACCGCTGTCCTGACCATGGGCGGCGTGCCCGGCGCGTCAGCGCTGGCCTTCTCCATCACCGACCACATCTTCAAGTATGCCTACATCCTGGCCTTCGGGACCGTACCAACCTTCCACTCCTGGAAGCAGGTCATGGCCGGGTTGGAAGGGAGAGGGAGCAGAGACGGTGGGATGGCCCCCGATGGAAATCCTTTCCCAGGTGAAGGGTCCGGGAGAGGTTAGGCTGGAGGAGATATGAAGGGGCTCTTTGCGCTGGCATCGATCATCCTCTTGGCCGGGTTCCAGGTACCCGCTGCCTACGTTGTCCAGTGGGAGGGATCCAGCACCGTTCTCCCCCTGGCAGGACCTCCACCTACCCCATCGGAGATGAAAAAGCTCCTGGCCGAGGTGGGAATAGGAAAGGCCCAAGTGGTGGTGGGGATGGAGGCCCCGGGACGGGAGAAGGACATGGAGGCGGGTCTGAAGATAAAAGAGGCGGTGGCCGAGAGGCTCGGCGTCAGGGCGCCGCTGGAGTTGCATCTCGTCCCCATGGACCTGGAGATAACTACCCGCGGGGCTCTCAGGGAGGCTTCCGGCACCCTGGAGGTGAGGCGCGGCACGGCCGTGGAGGCCAGGGTGCCCCTCGTTAACGTGGCGGGGGGGGACGACCTCACCGCCGCCGTCCAGAAGGCCGTCCCGGCCCTCCAGGGCTTCAACATCAGGGTGCGGGAGGTGAGGGACTCCGTCTTTGCCCTGACCCTGGACTACCTGGGGCCGCCCTACCGGGCCACGGACCCTCAGGTGGCCCAGTTCCTGAGGCCGGACCAGTCCGAGATCTGGGTGGGCTTCAGGGCGGAGGAGAGGACTCCCGTCCTCCAGGTGAAGGATGAGGATTCTGCCGATAAGACCGTGAACCTGGTCCTGGTGGGAGGGCCGGTAGCAAACGGGCTCACGAGGGAGCTGGTTGCAGGGAACCTCTCCAAGGTCGACTGGTACAGGAGCCCCGGCGATATCGAGGTGGTGGCAGATGCCTTCGTCCCAGGCAGGTCCGTCATAATAGTGGCCGGGAAGGACAGGGAGGCCACGGCGAAGGCAGCCGAGGCGCTGGTCTGGACCCTGAGCTAGAAGAGCCGCTTGTTCTCCCCAACCCAGGAGACCATCCTCTTTATCCCCTCCTTCGGGCTCACCTTGGGCTCCCAGCCCAGCTCCTTCCTGGCCTTGGCTATGTCCGAGATGTAGACCTTCTGGTCCGAGGGCCGCCAGTCAGAAAAGCAGAGCTCTGACCTCATCCCTGTCTCGGCCTCCAGGAGGTCAAGGAGCTCCAGGAGCGAAGTCGTGTTCTTGACCCCTCCGCCAGTGTTGTAGACCTCGCCGGCGTACCTATCTCTCCTACCCAGGAAGGCGTCGTAGGCCCTCACCAGGTCCTCCACGTAGAGGAGGTCCCGCACCTGCTTCCCGTCCCCGAAGATGGTCAGGGGCCTACCGGTGAGCGTTGCAATGACGAAGTGGGCGACCCAGCCCTGGTCCTCGGTGCCGAACTGCCTCGTCCCGTAGATGCAGGACATCCTGAAGACCGCCGTATCCACCTCGTGCCTCTTGCCATAGTCCTGGACGTATATATCGGCGGCCAGCTTGGAGCAGCCGTAGGGCGTGTGCTCGCAGAGGTCGGTGGAGAGGCCCTCTGGCACCCCGCTGGCGTGGCCCTGGGCGAAGGTGTACCTGGTCTTCAGCTCCTCCACTGGTATTTTATTCACGTTGTCGCCGTAGACCTTGTTGGTGGAGCAGAAGAGGACCGCCGGGTTGCTCTTGGAGAGGCGCGCCGCCTCGAGGACGTTGAAGGTCCCCAGGACGTTGACTTCGAAGTCGGTCCTGGGGTCCTTCAAGGAGGTCGTCACCGCCACCTGGCCGGCTGTGTGGATTATGGCGTCCACGTCCCCCGCCAGCCTCTGGAGGAGCCCCCCATCCCTTATGTCGCCCTCTGCTCTCTCCACGTTATCATAACGCCCCAGGTGCTCCCAGTTGTACCTGGCATTCCTCTCCCCAGACCCCAGTATCCTGGCCCTGGAGAGGTTGTCCAGGGCAATGACCTCATCCCCCTTCTTCGCATAGTACTCTACCACGTGGGAGCCGACGAAGCCCCCGCCGCCCGTCACCAAAAGCCTCATCCTATCGCCTCCGATATCGCTGTCAAGCTGCCGCAGAGAGAGACCGGGAGGGGAACGGAGGAGTAGCCCAGGACCTTCAGAACCTTGAAGCCTGCCTCCTCCAGAGTCCGCCCCAGGGTCTCCGGCGTGAAGTATCTTATGTGCGGGATCTGCTTAAAGTACTCACCATCCCCCAGGAGAAATCTGATCCGGTTCTTTAGGCCCAGGACGTTGGGGGTGGCCAGGATCAGGGTCCCGCCGGGGTTGAGGGATGACCGTATGTTCTCGAGGAACCTGGGGTAGTCGAAGACGTGCTCGACGACGTCGAAGGCGTAGGCGGAGTTGTACCGTTTCGCGGCCGGTCCCCTCTCGAAGTCGTGGACGAAGAAGGTCCGGCCGGGATAGTTCTCCAGGGCCCTCTCCACCGCCTCCCCACTCACGTCGCAGCCCTCCACCTGGAAGCCATGGTGGGAGAAGTAGTCCACGTCATAGCCCTTGGAGCAGCCCACGTCCAGTACCGGGCTCCTAAGGTAAGGGAGCAGGTCGCGCACCCGCCTGGGGGAGCTGAGGGGGACCTCCTTCCGGTCGGGGGCGCCCCTGGGGTACTGCCTATAGAAGTCCTCCATGGACCTCACAGGGTGAGCTTCCTCCGTTCCAGCTCTCTCTGGGCCTTCTCGAACCTGTCGGCCACCTGGCACTCGGGCTGGAGGCCGACCCACTCTGCCAGCTCCCGCATACCCTCCTCGAAGGCGACCTGGGGGGCAAAGCCCAGTGCCGAGATCGCCGTTATATCGGCGTAGCAGTGCCTTATGTCGCCCTCCCTGTACTTGTTGGCTACCTTAGGCTTGAGCCTCTTCCCGTAGAGCCTTATAAGGACCTGGGCTATCTCCCCTATGCTGGTGGGCCTCCCGGTGCCCACGTTCAGCGCTCTGTAGTCTGCGCCGGAGCTCTCCATGGCCAGGAGGTTGGCCCTCACGATGTCTTGGACCGAGACGAAGTCGCGGCTCTGGAGGCCGTCCTCGAAGATGACGGGCGGGTTGTCGTTCCTTATCCGGCAGGAGAAGATGGCGCAGACCCCCGTATAGGGGTTGGAGAGGGCCTGCCTCGGGCCGTAGATGTTGAAGTAGCGGAGGGCCACGGTGGGGATCCCGTAGGCCTTCCCTATGGCCAGGGACATCTCCTCCTGGTCCCGCTTCGACATGGCGTAGATGGAGGTGGGGAAGAGGGGCTTCCCCTCGTCGGTGGGGAGGGGCTTCAGCGCGAGGCCGCAGGTGGGGCACTTGACTTCCCAGTCCCTGGCGGCCAGTTGCTCCCGGGGCCTCAGCCTGGGATAGACGATGCCGCAGTCGGCGCACTCGTACTTCCCCTCGCCGTAGATGGACATGGAGGAAGCGACGACGAGCTTCTCCACATCGTGCTCCCTGTTGACCAGGAGGTCCAGCAGCTTGGCCGTCCCTATGGCGTTGACCCTCATGTACTTCTCCACCTGGTACATGGACTGCCCGACGCCCACGGCGGCGGCCTCGTGGAAGACGACCTCGCAGCCTTCGAGGGCCCTCTCCAGCGCCTCCCCGTCGGTCACGTCGGCGAAGACGTATTTAGCCCCGGGATTTAGGTAGCCTGGGAGCCTCCCCTCGTGGACCTGGTACTCCAGGTTGTCCAGGACCACGACCTCCTCACCGTCCCTGACCAGGGCGTCCACCAGGTGGGAGCCTACGAAGCCCGCACCACCGGTTACCAGGACCTTCTTCCGCATGATATCCCCTACTGGACCCTGTATATATAGACGTAGCTGAACTTGTTACCTGTGGACGGGTAGACGAGCTTGAAGTGCTTCAGCCCCTGCCCCAGGCCGTTGTTGAAGGGCAGCAGCTTCACCAGGAGCTTCTCGCTCCACTCGGGGTGATAATTACCCTGCTCATCGACCTGGACCATGGCCCAGATCTGGTAGGCACTGCCCATATCCACGATGTAGTAGGTGGCGATATTGTTCCTCTGGAAGATCTCTCCGATCCTCCTGTCGTCCTCCTCCCGGCTCTTACCTTTGGGGACCGAGAAGGTGGCGATGTAGAGCTGCCCGTCGCCGACTATCAGGGAGGTGTTGGAGGAGTTCCCTCCGGCGATCCTGTTGATGGCGCCGCTCTTCCCGAACTCCTCGTAGCTGACGACCATGTAGGTGGGGACCTTGGTGTAGTCCACGTACTTCCTTATGTACGCCATCGCCTCGTCCTCGGGCGAGGTGAACATCTTCGCCAGGTCTATGTTCCTGGGCACGTTCCCGCCGCCGTCGGCCACGGTCCGCCTCTCGGCCACGGCCTGGAAGTAGTAGCCGTAGTCCCACCAGAAGAGGATTACCGAGTCCTCCGGGGTATTGGCATTGGTCCAGAGGAGGGCGTCCAGCCAGGGTGGCGGGAGGTCGCTCTGCCTGGGGGCCATCATGGCCACGGCGTAGTTCATGGTGGAGAGGGAGGTCAGGAGGAGGAGGATGGGGACCAGGACCAGTGCCAGCCTAACGGTCCCCAGGCGCTCCTCGGCCTTGTACCTGGCCTTGGTCTTGGCTCCTGAGTTGACGGCACCCAGGAGGCCCTTTTCTTCCTCTCTGTACTTCTTGTAGAATGTGATGAACGTGAAGGCGACGACGGTGACGGCGGAGGGGGCCAGGAAGAACATCAGCCTCATCCCCTGGGCCGCAGCCAGGAGGCCGCTGGAGACCCAGACGAGAGCGAAGATGTGGGTGAAATTCTTCTTATCCTCCAGGAACCTGAGGAGAAGGATCAGGCATCCTATGGGGATGATGAAGAGCATAAGGTGGAGGTTCCGGAAGAGGTCCCCGCTCAGGATCCGCTCCATGGATGTATTCCCGCCACCGAGGAAGCTCACCGGCTGGGACTCCGCCACCGTGGCCATGTAGAGGTCGGCCCTCACCCCCTTCCCGAGGCTGAGGAAGCCGATGGCGATGGAGGCCAGGTACCGGACCTTAGGCCCGAAGCCCAGGAGGAAGAGGAGGAGCAGGGCCAGGACCAGCGAGGCCATGAAGGTGTAGATGGGCGATATATCCCGGCCTCGCCGCTTGAGCTCGTCGGAGGCCCACAGGGCCAGGAGGGGGAAGAAGGCCACGGCCAGGGGGACGACCGTCTGGAGGTGCCCGGCGAAGTAGGCGAGGGTGTACCTTGGGGGCGAGACCAGGAACATCGCCAGGGAGCCTACGATCCCCATCACCAAGATCGATTTCATCAGCTCCCTGTCCCTGACGAAGAGGAAGTGAACAGCCGCAGCCGCTGAGATGGCCAGGAGGATGTAGTCCACCCCGCTCCAGCTCGCCACACCCAGGCCGAAGAAGATGCCCCCCAGGGCGGGGTTGAAGAGGGACTTTGGCGCCCTCAGGTCGATACCGCCCTTGTAGCCCCTCAGGAAGAAGTAGAGGGAGGTGAAGACGAAGAGGCCGTAGGTCACCTCCTTGTCTATGGAGCCCGAATATACCCTGGTGAGCATGAGGGGGGCGAAGCTGTAGAGGAAGGCCGAGAGGAGGCCCACCCGCCGCCCGAAGAGCTCCCTGACGGCGTAGTAGAGGCAGACCGAGGCCATGCCGCCGCCAACGACCGCCTCGATGGCCATGAGGTAGGGCATGAGGGGTACGCCAAGGGGCTGTATGAGCCTGTATATGTAGCCGATGAAGTAGGTGTGGATGATGTTGTCGCCACGGGGGTTGGAGCCCGTGGGGTAGTACTGGAGGGGGTCATGGTCCGGGAGGCGGCCGTCCTCGACGATCCACCTCACGTACCTGTAGTAGTGCCACCCGTCCGGGTCCGCCAACCTGGGGCCGTGGGAGAGGTATACGATGCTGAAGCTTATGAGGAAGATGACCGCCAGGAGGGCTGGTATCTTGAGCCTCCGGAGCTTCGCGAGGTCGTAGTCCAGTTCCATCAACCGTACAGGTGGCCGGGCATAACTTAAATCTTTCCTCACAAAAAGGATTTATGGCCCAGGGGCCGAGAAGGGGGGCATGAAGGAGCTCCTGGAGGGCGGCCTGGTCCTGAGCGCATCCAACCTGCTGGTGAGGCTTGCCTCCTACGTCTACAGGGTCCTCATGGGGCGGCTCTTGTCACCTTATGAGTTCGGCCTCCTCAACCTGGCCCTGCCTATCCAGTACATGGCCGTCCTCCTCTCCTCCTCGGGCATAGCCCCCGCCATAGCCAAGTTTGTAGCAGAGGCCGGGGCCAGGGGCGACGACGCTACCAGGGATCGGTTGGTCTCCTCGGCCCTGACCTACTACGGCCTCCTGGCTGCCCTGGCTGCGGTTGCACTGTACGTCCTCTCGGGCCCCATAAGCCTCTACGCCTTCCGAGACCCGAACCTGGAGCCCTCCCTCCGCCTCGCGGCCCTCTCCCTCCCCTTCGGCGTCCTGGTGGCCGTCTACACCGGCACCTTCCAAGGCCTCAAGAGACCGTGGCGGATGGGCGGGACCCTCCTCCTGGAGCAGCTCCTGAGGATCGCCTTCGCCACGGCCCTCGTCTATCAAGGGCATAAAGCCTTGGACAGCATCCTGGGCTCCACCCTCGGCTTCGTGGCCACCCTCCCCTTGGCCTACCTCCTGGCCCGGGGGCTGGGCGTGAAGCACAGGGCGCCCAGCTGGGGCGAGTTCCGGCGCGTCCTGGTCTTCTCCCTGCCGATCTCGGCCACGGCCCTGGCGGCCTTCCTCCTGGCCTACGTGGACCTCTTCTTCCTGGGCCTCTACAGGGGGATGGAGGAGGTCGGCATCTATTCAGCCGCCTCCCCCACCTCCCGCATCCTCCTGGCATTCTCCACCGCCCTCTCGGCGGTCCTCCTCCCCCGCCTCTCGGAGCTCAGGTCCAGGGGGACCCAAGGGGAGGTCAGGGCGGAGTATACCTATTCCCTCAAGATCTCCATCCTGGTCCTGGTACCGGCCACCCTCGCCTCCATCCTCCTCTCCAGGGAGATCATAACCCTCCTCTTCGGACCAGCCTATGGGCCCGCCGCCCGGCCCTTCGAGATCCTGGCCGTGGGGACCGCCTTCATGGGCATCTTCACCATCAACTCCGGAGCCCTGCAAGGGCTTGGGATGCCGTCCCTCCCGATGCGCCTCCTCCTCTCCACGGCCCTTCTCGACGTTATCCTCAACGCCCTCCTGGTGCCGGGCTATGGGCTGGAGGGCGCGGCCGCGGCCTCCACCCTGAGCTTCGCCTACGCGGGCGTCGCGTCCACATGGCTCCTGAGGCGGGTGCTCTGATGGAGGTCCATATCCGCAAGGTCCGGGACCTGGAGGAAGACCTGGAGGCGATCCTCGAGGCCGTGGCCTGGCGTGATGTCATTGGCAAAGGGGATAGGGTACTGATAAAGCCCAACCTCTGCACCTTCCCTCTCGCCCCGGGTGTCACGACGGACCCCGCCCTCCTGCGGTGCCTGGTGGGGATCATCGGGGAGAGGGGCGAGGTCTGCGTGGGGGAGACGAACACCGAGGGGAGGAAGGCCGGGAGGCTCGAGGCAGACCTCGGGTGCGAGCTCATAGACCTCTCGGAGGCCGAAGGGATAGAGGTAAGGGCCGGGAGGGCTGCCTTTCACATACCGAGGCTGGCCCTGGACTATAAGGTGATCAACGTGCCTGTCCTCAAGACCCACTCCTTCACCACCTTCACCCTGGGGATCAAGAACCTCTTCGGCCTCGTCCAGGAGAGGGAGAAGTCCCGCTACCACTACGCCATCGACGATGTCCTCCTCGCCATATTGGGGGAGGTGAGGCCGGCCCTGAACATCCTGGACGCCATCCACGCCATGGATGGCATAGGCCCCATAACGGGGAGGGTCAGGAGGACGGACCTGCTCATGGCCTCCAGGGACGTGGTTGCCATGGATATGGCAATCTGCGCCCTGGCGGGCTTGGACTACAGGCGGGTTGAGCACATCAGGCGGGCGGCGGAGAGGTACCATACGGTGCCGGAGCTCCTGGGTCAGGGCGTCGGGCTGGACCTGGAGATACCGAGGCTCTGCCGGGCTGACATGCTGGGGGCCTACCTCCAGCGGAACGACCTGACGCGCAGGGTCCTCATGAGCCCAGGCGTATATTCCGTTGCCAGGAGGACGAAGATTCTCCTCCGGCACTTCGTGGGATGAAAGCTTTATCTACCGGCATCGCAGATGTTGGACCATGGGCGAGTTCTTCAACTGCGAGGGCTGCGGGAAGAGGGTCCGGGTCGAAGAGACGATGAAGGTCCAGGCTTCTGGCAAGATCGTCTGGATCTGCAAGCGCTGCTACTACGAGAGGGGCGGCGAGTAGCTATCTGCGGCGGCGGGGCCCCGGCGGCCCCCTCCCACTGGGCCCGGACCCTCCCCTCCTGGGCCCGCCCCTCCTGCCGCCCCTGGGATGGAAGTCCCGGCGGGGCCTCGGCACCCTGCTGAGGTCCAGGCCCTGGTAAGCCTCGGGGTTGAACTCGAAGGTCCTGGGCCCGATCCCGGGGTGGAGCTCGTGGAGGTGGCGCATGGCGTCGTGGCTGTAGGGGCTCAGGAGGGAGATGGCCTTCCCGGTCCTCCCGGCCCTGGCGGTCCTCCCTATCCTGTGGACATAGTCTGTGGGGTCCTCTGGGATGTCGTAGTTGAAGATGTGGCTGATGCCGTAGATGTCGAGCCCCCTGGACGCCACGTCCGTGGCCACCAGGATCTTCAGGCGGCCGGCCCTGAAATCCCTCATCACCCTCTCCCTCTGGTCCTGACTCAGGTCTCCGTGGATGGCGGCTGCATTGACACCATTCCGCCAGAGCCCCTGGCCCAGGAGGTCGGCCATGATCTTGGTGTTGCAGAAGATGATGGCCGAGGGAGGGTTATCGTAGTCTATGAGGGCCAGGAGGAGCTGGAACTTGTGCTCCTCCGGCACCTCGATATAATACTCATCCACCTTGGGCTTCTCTGCCTCGTCTATGGGCTCGAAGAGGAGGGGGTCCCGCATGAAGCGCTCGGCGAGCCTCCTGACGGGCCCCGGGATGGTGGCCGAGAAGAACATGGTCTGCCTATCCCGGGCGGTGAAGGTGATGATCCGGCGGACGTCGTCTATGAACCCCATGTCCAGCATCCTGTCCACCTCGTCCAGTACTAGTATCCGCACCCCCGCGAGCCTGAGGGACCCCCTGTGGATGTGATCCAGGAGCCTACCTGGCGTCCCGACCACCACCTCCGTCCTCCTCAGGGCCTCCCTCTGGGGGTTGAGGGAGACGCCGCCGTAGATGGGGGAGACGGTGAGCCCCTGGTACTTGGTGGCGTCCTTCAGGACGCCGGCCACCTGGAGGGTGAGCTCCCTCGTGGGGCAGACCACCAGGGCCTGGACCCCGGCCCCCCGCTTGACCGTCTCGGCTATGGGGACGGCAAAGGCCACCGTCTTACCTGAGCCCGTGGGGGCCTGGCCTATGACGTCCTTCCCCTCCAGGGCTGGGGGTATGACCTTGGCCTGGATGTAGGTGGGCTCCGAGAAGCCCATCTCCTCGATGGTCTTCAGGGTCTCTCCGCTGACCTTGAACTCTGTGAACTTCAGGTAATCACCTTCTCAGAGGAATACAATCCCGGTTTTTACGCTCTCACTAAAAGGTATCCTCACGAAGAGTTATTAAAATTTGCGTTTGAATCTTCAGGTCCATCACTCCCTCTCCACCGGATAGCGCCAGTCCTTGTCCAGGCACATGGCCGTGAGCCTCGTTATGGTGGGGGTCTTCCGCTTGTGCTCGTTCACCCTGACGCGCTCGTATATCCGCCGGACGAAGGCCAGGTCCTTCCCCAGCTCCAGGGCGGCCTCCCTCGTGGAATACCCGCGCTCCACGATGAGGTAGAGGATGGAGTCCAGCTCCTCGAAGGTGCCGCCCAGCTCCTCCTCGCTCTTCTGCCCTGGCCAGAGGCCGGCCGACGGGGCCTTCTCCAGGATGGGCCTGGGGAGGCCCAGGTAGCGCGCCAGCTGCCTCACCTGGGTCTTGTATAGATCGCCGATGGGCTGGATATCGACCCCACCATCACCATACTTCGTGGTGTAGCCCAGGAGCATCTCCGTCTTGTTGCTGGTGCCGATGACTATCCGGCTCTCCAGGTTCGCCACCATGTAGTTGAGGACCATCCTCACCTTGGGCTTGACGTTGCCCCAGGCGACGAGCCTCCTCCCTTTATCTCCCTTCTTCATCCCCTTGAAGGCTGCCTCCAAAGGCCGTAAGGCCTCGCCTATCTCCACGAGCCTGTACTCTATCCCCAGCTCCTCGGCCCAGGCCCTGGCGTGGACCGTGTCCTCGGGTCTCGTGACCCCATCCTCGGGCATGAGGAGGGCCAAGAGCCTCTTCCCCAGGGCCTCGGAGGCCAGCTTCGCCACCAGGGAGGAGTCTAGCCCACCAGACATGGCTACGACTCCTCCCTCGGCCCCGGCCTTCCTTATCCTGGATCGGATGGAGTTCTCTATGATCTCCCGGGCCAGCTCCAGCTGGCTATCGCTGAGGTCCAGCATCCTCCCTCTCCTCGTAGGCCCTCAGGAGCTCCTCCAGGATGGGCCTCCGCACGTCCCGGAGCCTCAGGTCCCTCCTCCTCACCCTCGCCACTTCGCCCAGGTCGAGATCGGCGGCCACGAAGTCCTCGCCAACGAGCCTGGCCTCGGCCAGTATTTCGCCTCTAGGTGAGAGTATCTTGGACCCGCCCCAGTAGGTGGCCCCGTCCTGGCACCCAGCCTGGTTGGCGAAGGCCATGAAGACGAGATTGTCGTGGACCCTCTCCCTCAGGAAGGCGTCCCAGAGCCCCTCCTTGCCCCAGTCGTAGGGGGAGGCGGAGATGCAGGCTATGAGGAGCGCGCCCCTGAAGGCCATGGCCCTGGCCGGCTCCGGGTGCCAGAGGTCCTCGCAGATGGTTATCCCTATCTTCCCGAACCCGGTCTCGAATACGGGGCACACATTCCCGGGCTTGAAGTACCTCCACTCGTCGAAGAGGCGGTAGTTGGCCAGGTTCGCCTTCCTGTAGCGCCCCAGGACCTTTCCGTCCCTCACCAGCGCGGCAGCGTTGTAGAGGGAGCCCTCCTCGTCCTCCTCCACGTGCCCTATGACGGCATAGAAACCACGGACCTTCTCAGTTATCCGCTGGAGGGCCTCCTCGTTCTCCTCCACCTTGTCCAGGAAGATATCGCCGCATCCGTAGCCTATGAGGGCCAGCTCCGGGGTCAGGAGGAGGTCCACCTTCTCCCTCCGGGCCCGCTTCACATGCCTCAGAATCCTCTCGGCATTCCCCTCCACATCCCCCTGTCCGGGCTCGATCTGGGCGAGGCCTATCCTGACGGTCCTGACCATAATTTTATATGTAGAGGGGCTTTGTAGGTAATATAAATTGCGCAGAGGGAGTTGATGTTCGGGAGATTCACGAAATACCTGCGGCTGGAGCGGCTGGCCAAGCTCCTCGGGATGCGGAAGCAGATCCAATTGGGCTTCTACGGCCCCGTGAACGCCGGCAAGACGACCCTCGCAAACCGCATCTCCATCGACTGGCTGGGGAAAGAGGTGGGGAAGGTCTCGGAGATACCTCACGAGACCAGGACCATCCAGAAGATCGAGAACGTGGAGGTAACGACCAACAACGGCCACGTCCTCAGGATGAACATCATCGACATGCCCGGGATAGCGACCCAGGTGGACTACAAGACCTTCGCCTCCTACGGCCTCACCCTGGAGGAGTCCAAGGAGAGGGCCAAGGAGGCCACCAAGGGGGTCATAGAGGCCATAAAGTGGCTGGACAACGTGGACGCGGTACTGGTGGTAATGGACGCCTCCGAGGACCCCTACACCCAGGTGAACGTCACCATCATCGGGAACCTGGAGGCCCGGGGGATCCCCATGATCATAGTGGCAAACAAGATCGACCTGCCCAACGCATCGCCCGCGGGCATAGAGGGGGCCTTCCCCCAGCACGTGGTGGTCTCGATCTCGGCCTCCACGGGCCTCAACATGGAGAAGCTCTACGAGGCTATCCAGGAGCATCTGACATAGTATGGAGATAAGGCTGGACTTCATCCCTGCGGCGACCCTGGCCGCCAAGGACCCCGTCGAGAAGATGGACTTCATATTGGAGAGGATAAAGAGGAACGTCATAATCGTCCTGGAGGAGGGCCTCTCCCCGAGGGAGGAGGCGGAGCTCATAGCGGCCACCATGAGGGAGATAGACGCCAGGGATTTCCATGGCATAGAATTCTACAGGTTGGACAGCAGGGAGACGAGGCTGAGGGAGCGCATCGCCAACTACATCTCAGGGAAGAGGTCGGGCCTGACCATCGTGGGGCCCACCAGGATGGTGGAGGCGATAAAGAAGGAGCCGGACTGCATCTCCATGCTGGCCAAAGCGGAGGTAGAATGCCCAACAGATGCACCAAGTGTGGCAGGGTCTACGAAGGGCCGGAAGCGGTAGTGAAGGGCTGCGAGTGCGGGAGCCGGCTCTTCGTCTACATAAGGCGGATCAGCGACGCGGAGGCGGAGAGGCTCAAGGCCAGCAAGGAGGCCAGGGAAGTGAAGGCGAGGTTGGACGAGGATATATGGAACATAAAGGTCGAGGAAGGGGTCTACGACCTGGACTTGGCGTCCCTCATGGCCAAGGAACCCATTATAGTGGCCGGCGAGGAAGGTCGATATCTACTCAGCCTATCCTCTGCTTTCAAGAGGGGGAAGAAGAGATGAAGCCCAACGTCACCGGCATCATACTGGCCGGGGGGTATGGGAAGCGCCTCCTCCCCCTCACCGAGACCACCCCGAAGCCCCTCCTGGAGCTGAAGTCAGGGTACACCATCCTGGACAAACAGATCATGGACATAAAGTACGCCGGGATAAGGAAGGCCTACCTCCTCATAGGCCACCTGGGGGGGAAGATAAAGGAACGGTTTGGTCAATCCTACAAGGGCGTCGAGATCGAGTACCTGGAGGAGGAGAAGCCCAGGGGGACCCTCTGGGCCCTGTCCAACGCCCTCAGGCATGTCAGGACGGACGTCGTCGTCAGGAACGGCGATGTGGTCTCGGACATAAATATAAAGAACCTGGTCCTCCAGGCCCAGAAGGGCGAAGGCCTGATCACCATCGCCGTGACCAAGATGCAGAGTCCGTATGGAATCATCGAGTTCAGCGATCGCAAGATAACCTCCTTCCAGGAGAAGCCCATCCTCGATCTATACATAAATGCCGGCATATACTACATCAGGCGAGGCGCATTCCCCCTCTTCCAGAAGAGGTACGAGCGGAAAGAGGTGGAGAATACCGTTTTCCAGACGCTGGTGGAGGAGCGGAAGGCCTCGCCCTACTACGAGGAGGGGGCCTTCTGGCGTTCTGTGGACGGCATAAAGGACCTGGAGATGGTGAGGAAGGAGTTCGAGGCCAGGAACGACAAGCCCTGGGGGTACGAGAGGGTCATCGTGAACAACGAGAATTACCTCGTCAAGGAGCTCTACATAAGGAAGGGCTTCAGGACCTCCATACATTATCATCCATCCAAGGATGAGTCGATGCACGTCCTGGAAGGGGAGGGCTACATAGACTTCCCGAAGGACAAGAAGCGGACCAATGCCGGCGTCGGTAATGTCATAAGGATAGAGCCCAAGAACGTCCATTCGATAGTTGCCCTGGAGAACCTCCGGATCTACGAGTACTCCACCCCCCATCCCGAGGATACGGTGAGGGTCAAGGACTACTACGAGAGGTGAGGTGCTCCAGGAGCCTGGCGGCACCGTCACTGAACCGGACTGTGGGCCTCCAGCCCAGGACCCTCCTGGCCTTCTCTATGGAGAGATATATGCGCCGCACCTCCCCCTCCACGGGCGGGGCATATACAGGCTCCGTCTCCCTGCCGGTGAGGGCCTTCAAGGCATCCAGGACCTCCAGGACCGAGGTCTCCCTCCCGGAGCCTATGTTCAATACCCCCTCGCCCTTCTCCAGGGCCAGGAGGTTCGCCCTCGCCACGTCCCCCACGAAGACGAAGTCTCTGGTCTGCTTCCCGTCCCCGAAGATGGTAGGCCTTTGGCCTCTTAGGAGCCTGCCGGCGAATATGGCCACCACCCCGGCCTCTCCATCGGGGTCCTGTCGGGGCCCATAGACGTTCCCGTACCTCAGGACCGTGTAGGGAAGGTCCCGGAGGACCTCTAGGTAACTCTCGGCGACGTACTTCGAGAGGCCGTAGGGGGAGAGAGGGGCCACCGGGTGCTCCTCGTCCACCGGGAGGTATCTCGGCTCCCCATAGACAGCCCCCCCGGAGGAGGCATAGACAAATTTTTCCACCTTCCCGCAGCCCAGGAGGAGGTTTATGGTGCCGAGGATGTTGGCCCTGGCGTCGAGGATGGGGTCCCCCAGGGAGCGCCGGACCTGCGGCTGGGCGGCCGCGTGGACGACGCCCTCCGCCCGCTCCTTCCTAAGGACCTTCTCCAGCCCCTTGTGGGTTATGTCCATTTTGTAGAAGGTCGCCCTGGGGTTTATATTGGACGCCCTGCCCGTGGATAGATCATCGATAATCACCACTGAGTAGCCCTCCTCCAGGAGGAGGTCCACGGTGGCCGAGCCTATGAAGCCAGCCCCTCCCGTGACCAGGACCTTCATCTCTTCCCCTTGAACCCCTCGATGGTCTTCTGGAGCCCTTCCTCGAGGCCGGTCCTGGGGGTCCAATGGAGAACCCTCTTGGCCTTCGATATGTCGGGGCAGCGGCGCCTGGGGTCGTCCTTCGGGAGGGGGCGGAAGACGATCTCTGACCCGGAGCCCGTGAGCCTCTTGACGAGCTCCGCCAGCTCCAGGATAGTCGTCTCATTCTCGTTACCTATATTGAAGACATCACCGCCTATCCCGTCCACGGCCAGGGCCCTCAGGATCCCCTCCAGCTGGTCCGTGACGTAGGTGAAGGAGCGCGTCTGGGTCCCGTCGCCGAAGACCGTTATCTCTTCGC